>DASWMG010000160.1:0-21694 GCA_036399875.1 Solirubrobacterales bacterium | reverse complement strand
AAGCGGCGATATGCAATCTGTCTCTTGCGCGGCGAAGCCGCGCTCTGCCTCCGTCGCGGAGGCCCCGAAGGGGCCGAGCGACCTCAATTCCGCCGGAAGGCGGCCGACCCTCCCCAACCGTAAGGATTGCCGCCATGAGCGATGAGCTTGTGGCGCTTGCTTCGCGGCTGATCTCCTACGACACGTCGCAGCCGGAAGGGGTCAAGGCGGCGGCGGGGTTCGTCAAAGGCTGGCTGGAAGCCCGGGGGATCGAGGCGGAGGCGGACGAGGTTCGCGGGTTGCCGGTGCTGCGGGCGGAGGTGGGGGCGGAGAGCGGGCCGACCGTGGTGCTGCACGGGCACCTCGACGTGGTGCCCGGACGTCCCGGGCAGTTCGACCCTCGGGTCGAGGGTGACTGCCTCTACGGCCGCGGCGCCTACGACATGAAGGGCGGCCTGGCGGCGATGCTGCTCGTCACCGCCGAGATGCGCGAGCAGGACGCGGTGCGGGTGCGGCTCGGGGTGGTCGGCGACGAGGAGTCCGAGGAGGAAAAGGAGCGGGGCAGCGACCACCTGGTGGACAGCGGCTTCGTCGGCGACTTCGCGATCACCGGCGAGCCGACCGACCTTCACATCGGGATCGAGGCGAAGGGCGTGCTCGCCGTGCGCCTCGAGGTCAGCGGCGAAGCGGCGCACGGCGCCACGCCCTGGCTGGGCGACAACGCCGTGCTGAAGGCGCACGACGTTTTCCGCAGTATCGAGTCGCTACCGTTCGCACGGCAGAGCTCTGAGCTGTTCGACCGCCCCTCGATCAACCTCGGCCGGATCCTGGGCGGCGATGCGATCAACAAGGTGCCCGACCGGTGCGCGATAGACGTAGACATCCGTTACCTGCCCGACCAAGACCCGGCCGTGGTGCTGGAGGAAGTGGGGACGCTGCCCGACGCCGAGGCGACGACGCTCTTCACGCGTCCCCCCGCGGTCGTCGAGCGCGACTCGCCCTTCGTGCTGGCACTGCGCGACGCTACCCGGGCGCACCACGACGGCGAGCCGATGAGCGTCGGGCGCGACGGCGCCTCGGACGCCGTCTCCTTCCTGCGCGTCGGAGTGCCGGCGGTCGAGTTCGGCCCGGTGGGGGAGGGGCACCACGGCCCGGCCGAGTGGGTCTCGATCTCCTCGCTCGAGGTCTACCGGCAGACGCTGAGCTCGTTCCTGCGCTCGCTGCCCGACCGGCTCGCCTCCTGAGGCGCCCAGGGTGATCGAGGAGCCCTTCAAGAAGCCGCCGCCCGACGGGGACGGCACGGCGGCGCCGAAGCCGAAGCGCTACTGGTGGCGCTTCCTGCTCGCCTCGCTGACGATCGTCGTGGCGACCGCCGCGGCCACCGCCACCAGCGGCCTGCTCTACATCGAGAGCATCGCCGAGGCGCTCTCCCACAACGACGTGCTCAAAAACAAAGTCGAGCGCTTCCTCGCCAACACCAAGGGTGGCGAGCCGCAGAACATCGTCATCCTCGGCTCCGACAAGCGGGCCAGCGAACCGGAAGACCCCGGGCGCTCGGACACGACGATCCTGCTGCGCCTGGACCCCGACAACGACGCGATCGCCCTGATGTCGATTCCGCGCGACCTCAAGGTCGAAATCCCCGGCGTCGGCACCGACAAGTTCTCCTCGGCCTACGCCTACGGGGGGCCGAAGCTGACGCTGCAGGTCGTCAAGGAACTGACCGGGCTGCCGATCAACCACGTCGTCAACGTGGACTACCTCGGCTTCGTGCGCGCCGTCTACGCGATCGGCTGCGTCTACGTAGACGTCGATCGCCGCTACTACCACTCCAACGTCGGCGTGCCGCCTTCCGAACAGTATTCGGAAATCAACGTGCAGCCCGGCTATCAGCTGATGTGCGGCAAACGGGCACTCGAGTACGTCCGCTACCGCCACACCGACACCGACCTGGTGCGGGCGGCGCGTCAGCAGGACTTCCTCAGCGCCGCCCGCGCCCGCGTGCCGATCGGCGACCTGGTGCTCGGCCGCAACGACCTGATCGAGATCTTCACCCAGTACACGACCTCCGACATCAGCGACAAAGAGGCGATGCTCGACGTGATGAAGCTGTTCATCGCCTCGCGCAACGCGACGATCAACGAGGTCGACTTCCCGGCCGAACTCGGCCCCAGCTACGTATACGCCTCGCAGAGCGCGATCGACGGCGCCGTCGACCAGTTCCTTGGGATCGAAGCGAGCGGCGGCCCCCGCGGCTCGCTCGAAGGCTCGCCGAAGCGCGACAAGAAGAAGCACCAGAAGGGCAAGCGCGACAAGCGCAAGCACAAGCGGGACAAGCCGAAGCTGAAGCCGAAGCCGCCCGGCGACGACGAACTGCTGCCGGCCCCGGAAGCGGGCGCGGAGGAGGCGAAGATCGTCGCCCGCAAGGTCAGCGGCGGCTTCCCGGTCTTCTACCCGACCCGCCTGCCGGCCGGCGCCGCCTACGAGGAAACCAACCTCGAACTGCACGTCGTCGATCCGCGCGTTTACCACTTCAAGGACACCGACGGCAAGCGCCACGGGGCCTACCGGATGGTGCTGACCCTGGAACGGTCCGACGGCATCCACTACTTCGGCGTGCAGGGAATCCAGGGCTGGAGCGATCCGCCCATCCTCAGCGGACCGAGCATCACGCAGACGATCCGCGGCCGCGAGTATGAGATCTTCCTCGACGGCGACCGGATCCGGTTGATCGCCTGGCATCGGGGGGACAACACCTACTGGATCGCGAACAGCCTGCTGCGCGTGCTCACCAACGACCAGATGGTCGGCATGGCGCGCTCGGCGAAGGTGAAGATCCCGAACAAGAAGCCAAAACGCAGGAGGGGCAAGCGGTGAGCGTAGAGAGAGAGCCGATCGGAGTCGTGGGGGTCGGGTGGGTCGGTCTTGTGACGGCCGCCTGCTTCGCCGAGCTTGGCCACCGGGTCGTCGCCCGCGACATCGTCGCCGAGAAGGTCGAGTCGCTCTCACGCGGCGAGACGACGATTCACGAGCCTGGCCTCGGAGACCTGGTCCGCCGCAACGCCGAGCGGCTCACCTTCACCACCGACATGGGGGAGTTGCTCGACGCCGCGCGCATCCTCTTCGTCTGCGTCGACACGCCGCCGACCCACTCCGGCGACGCTGACCTCTCGCGCGTCCGCGCCGTGGTCGAGGAGCTACGCGACGACAGCGATCACGTGCTGGTGATGAAGAGCACGGTCCCGGCCGGCACCGGTGCCGCGATTCGCCGCGACGTGCCGCGACTTTCCTACGTCTCCTGCCCCGAGTTCCTCAAGGAGGGCTCGGCGGTCGAGGACTTCATGCACCCGGACCGGGTCGTGATCGGCGCCGACCCGGGCGACGAGGCGGCAGGCGAGGCCGTCGCCGCGATCTACGAACCGCTCGGCGGTGAGATCGTCCGCACCGACGTCGCCTCGGCAGAGATGATCAAGCTCGCCTCCAACGCCTTCCTCGCCACCAAGATCTCCTTCGTCAACGAGATCGCCAACGTCTGCGAGGAGGTCGGCGCCGACGTCGCCGAGGTGGCGCGCGGCATGGGGCTCGACCAGCGCATCGGCTCCTCCTTCCTGCGGGCGGGAATCGGCTACGGGGGCTCATGTTTTCCGAAGGACTTGAAAGCGCTCAAGCAGCTCGCCGGCAACACCGGCTACCACTTCCAGTTGCTCAGCGCGGTGATCGAGGTGAACGAGCTGCAGAAGCGGCGAGTCGTCAAGAAGCTGAAGAACCATCTCGGCTCGCTGGTTGGGCGAAAGATCGCCCTGCTCGGCCTCGCCTTCAAGCCGGATACCGACGACATGCGCGAGGCGTCGAGCCTGGTCCTCGCGGCGCGCCTGCAGGGCGAGGGGGCGGAGGTCGTCGCCTACGACCCGGTGGCCGCCGACGTGGCGCGCGATCTGCTCGATGGCGTCGAGCTGTGCGGATCGGCGCTGGATGCGCTGGCGGATGCCGATGCTGCCGTGCTGGTGACCGAGTGGCCGGAGTTCAAGGAGCTGGACTGGGCGACGGTGGCCTCGCGAATGGCGCGCGCCCTGCTGATCGACGGGCGCAACTTCCTCGATCCCGACGCGATGGTCGAGGCGGGCTTCGAGTACGAGGGCATTGGCCGCGGCGTCGAGGGTGTCCCTTCGCCGGCGGCGGCCGACTGACGCCCGTTGCATGCAGGCGATCGTTCTAGTCGGCGGTAAGGGAACGCGCCTTCGGCCTCTGACCGAGACGGTGCCCAAGCCGGCGCTGACGCTGGTCGACCGGCCCTTCCTCGCCTACATGGTCGAGTGGCTGGCGGCCCACGGCGTCAAGGAGGTGATCCTCGCCTGCGGCTTCCTTCCCGACGTGCTGCGCGAGGCGCTCGCCGGCGAGGAGGAGCGCGCCGGCGTCCGCATCCGCTACGTCGCCGAGCCCGAGCCGCTCGGAACGGCCGGGGCGATCCGCTTCGCCGCGGACGCGGTGGGCGCCGAGCTCGACGACCGCTTCCTGGCGCTCAACGGCGACGTCCTCACCGACCTCGACCTGACCGCGCTGCTGGCGGCGCACCGCGAGTGGGGGGCGCGGGCCACGATCGCGCTCCACCCGGTCGAGGACTCCTCCGCCTACGGCCTCGTCCGCACCGGCCCCGGCGGCGGGGTGCTCGAGTTCACCGAGAAGACCGGCGAGCCCGTCCCGGGGGAGATCAACGCCGGGATGTACGTGCTCGAGCGCTCCGTGCTCGACCTGATCCCGGCCGGCCGCGCCGTCTCGATCGAGCGCGACGTCTTTCCCCGCCTCGCCGGCGCCGGGCTGCACGCCCTGAGCCTGGAGGGCTACTGGATGGACATCGGCACCCCCGAGCGCTACCTGCGGGCGAGCTGGGACATCCTCGAGGGTCGCGTCGCGACGCGGGTGGAGCCGACCGCCCCCGGCGTGCTCGTCTCGCCGAGCGCCGAGGTGGCGCCGGACGCGACCGTCGGTCCACGCGCGGTCGTCGGCCCTGGCTGCCGGGTGGGGGCGGGCGCCCGGATCGCCGAGTCGGTGCTGCTGGAGCGTTCGGCGGTCGGGGAGGGGGCGCGACTGGAGCGAACGATCCTCGCCCCCGGTGCAATCGTCGCGCCGGATGCAGCGCTCACGGACGCGGTTGCTGGCGCCGATGAAAGGCTTCCCGCCTGATGCTCGAAGACGTCCTAGCCATTCCCGACCACCTGCGCGACGCCCTCTGGCGGTTCGAGAGCGCCCGGATCCAGCCCGCTGACGCGGCCGGAGTACTGGTCTGCGGTGTGGGCGGTTCGGCGATCGGGGCCGACCTGGCCGGGGCCGTCCTCGGCGATCGCCTCAGCGCTCCGCTGCTGACCGTGCGGGGCTCGGAGCTGCCGAGCTGGGCGACCGCCGAGTGGACCGCGCTCTGCATCAGCTACTCCGGGGGGACTGAGGAGACGCTGGCCTGCTTCGACGCCGCGGGGGCGCTGGGGATGCGGCGGATCGCCGTGACCACCGGCGGGACGCTGGTCGAGCGGGCGCGGGGCGCCGAGGTTCCCGTGGTCGGCTTGCCGGGGATCCTCCAGGCGCCGAGAAGCTCAGTCGCCTACGTCCTGGTCGTGACGGCCGAGGTGGCGGCCCTCTCCGGAGCGGCGCCGCGAATCCACGACGAGTTCGAGGCCGCCGCCGCCGGCCTCGAGGCACGCGTCGAGGAGCTGCGCTCGCGCGCCGCCGCGATCGCCCCGCGGCTGACCGGGACGCTGCCGACGATCATCGGCGCCGGGCCCACCGCGCCGGCCGCCCGCCGCTGGAAGGCCCAGGTCAACGAGAACGCCAAGCTCCCCGCCTTCTTCTCGGAGCTGCCCGAGGCGGATCACAACGAGCTCTCCGGCTGGGGTGGCGCGCCGGCCGGGACGCCGCTCTCCGTCGTCCTGCTCGAAGACGGTGACGCGAGTCCCGCCGAGCAGCGTCGCTTCGAGCTGACCGCCGAGGCGATCGAGTCGCAGGGCGTCCCGGTGGAGAGGATCTCCAGCCCGGGCGAGAGCCGCACCGAGCGACTGCTCGCGGCGGTCATGCTCGGCGACCTCGTATCGCTGTTGATCGCCGAGGAGCGGGGCGTCGATCCGCTCCCGATCGACGCGATCACGGAGCTGAAGGAGGCGCTGGGACGCCCCTGATCGCCGCGCTGGTCAGGCGGCCCGGCGGCTCGGCGACTCGAACGTGGCGACGGCGATCGTCGCCTCGATGCCCTCGCCGGCGCCGGCCGAGAGGCGTTCGGTGCTGCGCTCGTGGGCGGTCGAGATGCGATCGAGGGCCTCGCCGATCGCCGCGGAGATCTCCTGCCAGCCCTTCCTGTCCACGACGATCGAGGCGCAGCTGAGCTGGTCCTTGCGCTCGCCGAAGAGGTCCTCGCCGTGGCGCCGCCGCCCCCGCTCCAGAACTGATTGGACGACCGACGCGGGAGGGTGGCCTGGTGCCGGGGAGACCGCGGCCGATGGCCCCACCCTGCGGGTCAGGGTCGCGCCGGGCGCCAGCTCGTAGGGCCTGTCGACGCCTCGCACCGGCGCGTCTTCGGCCAGCCGCACGCAGCCGGCCGCTCGCAGCACGGCCAGGTGGTAACCGATGACCGGTGGGGCCTCGCCGATCCTGGCGCCGATCTCCCCCGGGCTGGCCGGGCCGTCGGCGAGCACGTCGAGGATCCGGATGCGTTTGGGGTTGGCAAGCGCCCTGACGACCTGCATGTTCACGAATGTTCCCTTTCGTGCGGCGAATACGGAAAGTTTCAAAACTGCTCGGCCATTCTTGCCTACCGGGAGCGATCTTCAAGCAAATTCACTTAGCAATCGGGAAGAAATCCAGCTCCTTCCGACGCTTTGTTCACCGATCTCAATAAAGCCTTTCCTAAATTTGCCTTGATCAATCATGGTTGGTAATACGACTCGCATGAGTTCGAAGGGGACGCGCCCGCCGAAGCTCGTGGACGACCGGCTCACGGTGGCGCTGTCGCATGACACGCGGCAGTTCGCGCTTTCGGTCTGCTCGATCCGCCCGACCAGCACGAAAGAAATCGCCGACGCCTTGGAGATCAGTGTCTCCGCGGCCTGGCATCACGTTGACAAGCTCGTGAAGCTCGGCTGCCTCAAGGAAGTCCGTAGCCAGCAGAGGCGAGGGGCGAGGGAGCGCTTCTACGAAGCCACCTGCGACTACTACTTCGATTCTGATGCCTGGGAAAAGGTTCCCGTCGACCAGCGGTCGAGCATCACGATGAGAATTTTGCGCCTCATTGCGCACGACGTCGACCTAGCCGTCAAGGCAAAGACGATTGAGGCAGCGGACTCCCATCTGAGTCGAATCACGATCAATCTCGACCCAAAGGGGAGGAAGGAAGCCTATGCGGTTCTCGGTAAGGCACTGGACGGGCTCGTGAAGGTCCGGAAGAGGTGCGTCGCGCGGGCAGACAAGGGAGAGGTCGACACGACGCCAGCCTCTCTGGTTCTGATGCAGCTCGAATTCGAGCCGCGCCGCATCCCCTGACTGTCTCTAGCGGCGGTGGGCTCGGCCCCTTCCGGGGCCGAGCCCAAGCGCTCAGTTGCCCTTGGTAATAGCGGCGTTCGGGAACGAACGCTCGATGGCGCTGATCGTCAGCACGTGCCTCACCTCCTCTCCTCACGGCGGCTCTGCCGCGCACGTACTAACAATCGCTTAACGAGCGCTTACCGATAAGAGGAGCTGAGCAAGGAGTTTCTAAATTGTTCAACGAAGATCGTCTAGCATCGAAGCGTTCCCATAAACGCCCGAAGGGAAGACGTGCCCGCCAAGCAGAAAGCTCAGCCGCGGTTGATAGACGACCGGCTTGTCACCGCGCTCTCCCACGAGACGCGGGCGCACGCGCTGGCGGTCTTCACCGAACGCCCGGCGAGCACGAAGGAAATCGCGGGCGAACTGAAGAAAAGCGTGAGTGCGGTTTGGTACCACGTCGACAAGCTCGTGAAGCTGGGCTGCATAGAGCTCGTTCGCAGCGAGAAGCGGCGCGGCGCGATGGAGCACTTCTACCGGGCCACCGTCCGCCACTTCTTCAGTGACGACGCATGGGAGAACGTGCCGAAACCGGAACGACTCGCCATCTCGATGGGCGTCCTGCGTCTAATCGCCGGCGACGTTGACGAAGCAATGCAGACAGAAACCGTCGACGCGATCGATCGACACCTGACCCGCACGCAGCTCATCCTCGACAAGGAGGGCTGGCAGGAAACGAGCGACTTGCTTGCCGAGACGCTGGAGGGCCTGCTCGGGATCCGCGAGAAAAGCGCTATGCGCAGAGCCGAATCCAACGAAAAAGCGATTCGCGCCTCCGTCTCGATCATGCAGTTCGAACTCCCCTCGCGTGCCGGCTCCTGACCCGCGACCGTCGCCTCTCCCCACCGCGGACGCCAGCTCCGGATCGCTCGCGTATCCTTGCCTGGTCCCAGCCTCTTCAGACTCGAAAGGACCAGATGGCCACCGCCGCCTCCAACTACGACATCGCCGACATCGCCCTAGCTGAGGCCGGCCAGAAACGGATCGAGTGGGCGGACCGGCAGATGCCCGTGCTGGGGCAGATTCGCGAGCGCTTCGAGCGCGAGAAGCCGCTGGAGGGGATCCGGATGGCCTGCTGCCTGCACGTCACCACGGAGACGGCGAACCTCGTCCGCACCCTGATGGCCGGCGGCGCCGACGTCGCGCTCTGCGCCTCGAACCCGCTCTCCACGCAGGACGAGACCGCCGCGGCGCTGGTGGACCGCTACGGGGCCGAGGTCCACGCGATCAACGGCGAGGACAACGACACCTACTACCGCCACATCGAGACGGCGGTTGACAAGCGGCCGCACATCACCATGGACGACGGCGCCGACGTGATCAGCGTCCTGCACGGCCAGCGGCCCGAGCAGCTCTCGGAGGTCTACGGCGGCACCGAGGAGACGACCACCGGCGTCATCCGGCTGGAAGCGCTGGAGGCGGAGGGCAAGCTCGGCTTCCCGATCGTCGCCGTCAACGACGCCGACACCAAGCACTTCTTCGACAACCGCTACGGCACCGGCCAGTCGACGCTCGACGGCGTCATCCGCGCCACCAACATGCTGATCGCCGGCTTGCGCGTCGTCGTGATCGGCTACGGCTGGTGCGGCAAGGGCGTCGCGATGCGGGCCAAGGGCCACGGCGCCCACGTGATCGTCTGCGAGGTCGACCCGCTGCGGGCGCTCGAGGCCGTGATGGACGGCTTCGACGTGATGCCCGGCGTCGAGGCCGCCAAGGAGGGCGACATCTTCATCTCGGTGACCGGCAACCGCGACGCTGTCGCGGGCGAGATGTTCGACGTGATGAAGAGCGGCGCGGTCGTCTGCAACTCCGGCCACTTCGACGTCGAGATCAACAAGGGCGACCTCGACGCTCTGACCGAGTCCACCTACGAAGCGCGGCCGCTGGTCGAGGGCCATCGGCTCAAGGACGGGCGCGAGATCTTCCTGCTCGCCGACGGCCGGCTCGTCAACCTGGCGACCGCCGAGGGCCACCCGGCCGCGGTGATGGACATGAGCTTCGCCAACCAGGCGCTCGCGGCCGAGTACATGGTCAAGAACCACGAGAGCCTGGAGACGAAGGTCCACCCGGTGCCGCGCGAGATCGACCAGGAGATCGCCCGGCTCAAGCTCGCCTCCAAGGGCGTCAAGATCGACGAGCTGAGCGACGCGCAGACGAAGTACCTGGCGAGCTGGGACCAGGGCACCTGAGCCCTCTGCGGGTATAGGTCGCCTCGATGAGAGCGATGATTCTGGCCGCCGGGCTGGGCACCCGGCTGCGTCCGATCACCTACGGGATGCCGAAGCCGATGGTGCCGGTTCTGAACCGGCCCGTGATGGAGCACATAGCGCGGCTGCTGGCGCGGCACGGCTTCACCGAGGCGATCGCCAACCTGCACTGGTTCCCCGAGCTGATCGAGGGCCACTTCGGCGACGGCTCGCGCTTTGGCGTCGACCTCACCTACAGCCGCGAGGAGAAGCTGCTCGGCACCGCGGGCGGGGTCCGCAACGCGGCCGGCTTCCTCGGCAACTCCTTCCTGGTCATCTCCGGCGACGCGCTGACCGACATCGACCTCGCCGCGATGCGCGAGTTCCACGAGTCCCACGACGGCATCGCCACGCTGGCCACCAAGCGCGTCGCCGACACCAGCCAGTTCGGCGTCGCGATCACCGGCTCCGATGGGCGCATCCAGGGCTTCCAGGAGAAGCCGGAGCCGAGCGAAGCGCTCTCCGACCTCGCCAACTGCGGCATCTACATGTTCCGCTCCGAGGTGTTCGACTTCTTCCCGGAGCCGGGGACGAGCAAGGCGGCGGGTCCCGACGACCCGCCCGGCTTCGCCGACTGGGCGATGGACGTCTTCCCGGCGCTGCTCGAGGCCGACGTGCCCTTCTACTCGCACGAGATCGAGGCCTACTGGAACGACATCGGCAACCTCGAGGAGTTGCGCGGCGGCAACCTCGACGCCCTGCACGGGGCGGTGGAGGTCGATCCCGGCGCTCCCCGGGTCGCCGAGGGGATCTGGTCGGCCACGCCGCTGGACGCGATCGAGCTCGACGGTCCCGCGATGGTCGGCGACGGCGTCGAGCTGGGAGCCGGGGCACGGATCGAAGGCCCGGCGATCGTCTGCGACGGCTGCCGGGTCGGCGAGGGCGCCGTCGTGCGCGACTCGATCCTGCTCGAAGGCGCGGAGCTGCCGGCCGGCGGCATCCTGATCGGCGCCATCGCGGCTCGCGCCGCCACGAATTGACGAAGCGCTGACGAACTTTTGACGTTCAGCGCGCCACACGCGCGCCGCGAGCGCCGACGATCGGCGGGTGAACCTCGTTCAGGCCCTGGTCGAGTCCGCGATCCCCTCGCGTTGCGCGGCGTGCGGGCACGCTTGCCGGCCGGAGTCGGTCCTCTGCACCCGTTGCTCGCGGCGCCTCGCCGCCGCTGAGCCGCTGAGCGGCAGGGGCGCCGCCGGCCTCGACCGCGCCTGGTCCTCGGCGCCGCACGACGGCGTCGCGCGCGACCTGGTCGCCGCGCTCAAGTTCCGCCGCCTGTTGCCGGTGGCGGCGCTGATGGCCGACCGCATCCAGTGGCTTGCTCCGGCGACCCTGCTCAGCGGGACCGTAGTGCCGGTCCCGACCGCGCGCCTGCGTTCCCTCGCCCGCGGCTTCGACCCCGCCCACGAGATCGCGGCCGCGCTGGCTGCCGGCACCGGCCTGCCGCTCGCTCCCTGCCTGCGGCGCCATGGCACGGGGCGTCAGCGCGGCCGCCGCCGAGCCGACCGCCTCGGCCACCCGCCGACGATCGAGGCGCGAGGCGAGGTCCCGCGCAGCGTCCTGCTCGTCGACGACGTCCTCACCACCGGCGCCACGCTCTCCTCCTCCGCCCGAGCCCTCCGTGCCGCCGGCGCCGCTCGTGTGGTGGCCGTGACGTTCTCGCGGCGGCTCTAGGTGCAGCGGCCGGCCGATGCGGGGGACACTGAACCAGAAGAAGGCGATCAAGCTGTTGAAGGAAAACGGCTGGACGCAGGCTCGCGGCGGCAAACACCAGGTCAAGATGACCAAGCAGGGCTGCCGTCCCATCACGCTCCCGCAGCACAAGAGCCGCGACTACCCGCCCGGCCTGGCCTCGGCGATCCTCAGGCAGGCAGGGCTACAATGAGCAGCCCGAGGTTCATCGTGGAGCTGACCGCCCGCATCCACATCGAAGAAGGCACTTGCTGGGCTGATGTCCCAGAGCTGCCCGGTTGCTTCGCCTCTGGTGACACGCTCGAGGAGCTCTTCGAGTCCCTCAAAGAGGGCATAGCCCTCCACCTCGCCGACGAGCCCGCGTCAGGACTCCGCATCGAGCGCCGTGCGGTGGGCGGGACCCTTGCGCCCGTCTCCGATCCGTCCTAGCATCGTCTTTCGGACCGACGAAGGAGGCGACATATGCGGATCGAGGTGCGTGGGCGCAACGTCGAGGTCGACGAGGAGCTGCGGAGCCGGGTGATCGATCGGTTTCGCCGCGTCGGCAGGCAGGTCTCCGAGCTCGCCACGCTGGAAGTCGTCGTCTGGGAGGAGCGCAATCCGTCGATCGCCGACAGCCAGGTGGCGGAGGCGACGCTGCGGGTCAAGGGCGTCACGTTGCACGCCAAGGAGGCCTCGCCGTCGATGGGCCACACGATCCACGAGCTCTCCGAGGACATCAGCCGCCAGGTCAAGAAGCACCGCGATCTGCGCCGCAAGCGCTATCGCACCCGCCAACTCGTCAACCGGATGCGGGGGCGCACCGCCGAGGCATAGCGCTCGCCCCACCCTCGCTACCCTTGAGCAATGGCGAACGCGAGGGACATGGTCACCCGCGCGCTGCGCGTGGGGGAAAGTCGCAAGACCAAGACCTACGAGAAGCGCGCACGGGCGATCAACGGGATCGAGCCCGAGATGGAGCTGCTCGAGGACTCTGAGCTACGCGAGGAGGCCGACAAGCTGCGCGCCCGCGCCCGCGACGGCGCCTCGCTCGACGACCTGCTTCCCGAGGCCTTCGCGCTGACCCGCGAGGCGGCGCGGCGCAGCATCGGCCAGCGCCACTACGACGTGCAGCTGATCGGCGGCATGGTCCTCCACCAGGGCAAGATCGCCGAGATGAAGACCGGCGAGGGCAAGACCCTGACCGCCACCCTCGCCGTGTTCCTCAACACCCTGGCCGGCGACAGCGTCCACGTCGTCACGGTCAACGACTACCTCGCCCGCCGCGACGCCGAATGGATGAAACCGGTCTACGACGCGCTCGGCGTCACCGTCGCCGCCGTCCAGGACTCCGACGACCACGCGGCCCGGCAGGTCAAATACGCCTGCGACGTCACCTACGGCACCAACTCCGAGTTCGGCTTCGACTACCTGCGCGACAACATGGCCGAAGCGCTCGAGCACTGCGTCCAGCGCGGCCACCACTTCGCGATCGTGGACGAGGTGGACAACATCCTGATCGACGAGGCGCGGACGCCGCTGATCATCTCCGGCGCCCCCGAACAGGCGGCCCAGATCTACTACCAGTTCGCCCGCCTGGCTCGCCAGATGAAGGGCGTCCCGGCCAAAGACAGGCTCAAATCACAGGGCGAATCGAAGGACACCTCCGACGCCGACTACGACTACGAGTTCGACGAGAAGCACAAGACCGTCTCGCCGACCGAGCGCGGGGTGAAGCGGGCCGAGGAGTTCCTCGGCGTGGACAACCTCTACCTCTCGGAGCACGGCTCGCTCGTCAACCACCTCGTCCAGGCGCTCAAGGCCGAGTCGCTCTACGAGCGCGACAAGGACTACGCGGTGGTCGAAGGCCAGGTGATGATCATCGACGAGTTCACCGGCCGCATCCTCGAGGGCCGGCGCTGGTCCGAGGGTCTGCACCAGGCGGTCGAGGCCAAGGAGGGCGTCTCGATCGGCGAGGAGAACCAGACGCTCGCCACGATCACCCTGCAGAACTACTTCCGCCTCTACGACAAGCTCTCCGGGATGACCGGTACGGCGCTGACCGAGGCGACCGAGTTCATGAAGATCTACAAAGTCCCCGTGGTCGAGGTCCCGACCAACACGCCGATGATCAGGGTCGATCACAACGACCAGATCTTCAAGACCAAGGACGGCAAGTGGAAAGCGGTGCTGGAGGAGATCGTCGCCCGGCACGAACGCGGCCAGCCGATCCTCGTGGGCACGGTTTCGGTCGCGGTCTCGGAAATGATCTCCGGTGAGCTGAAGCGCCACGGGATCGAGCACGCGGTCCTCAACGCCAAGCCCGAGCACGCCCAGCGAGAGGGCGAGCGAATCGCCGAAGCGGGGCGCAAGGGCGCGGTGATGATCGCCACCAACATGGCCGGCCGCGGGGTCGACATCAAGCTCGGTGGCGACCCCGAGCACATGGCCCACAAAGAGCTGAAGAAGCAGGGGCTGGAGCCGGGCGACGACGGGTACGAGGAGGCGCTGGCCGAGAAGATCGCCGAGCTGGAGCCCCAGTGCAAGGCCGAGGGGGAAGAAGTGCGCGAACTGGGCGGCCTCTACATCTGCGGCACCGAGCGGCACGAATCGCGCCGCATCGACAACCAGCTGCGCGGCCGCTCGGGGCGCCAGGGCGACCCCGGCGAGAGCCGCTTCTTCCTCTCCGCCGAAGACGACGTGATCAGGCTCTTCGCCGGCGACCGCATCTACAACATCCTCGATCGCCTCGGACCGGTGGACGAGGACGGCACCGAAGTTCCGCTCGAGGCCAAGATGCTGACCAAAACGGTCGAGGGCGCCCAGAAGAAGGTCGAGGAACAGAACTTCCTGATCCGCAAACGAGTCCTGGAGTACGACGACGTGATGAACGAGCAGCGCCGCGTCGTCTACAAATACCGCCGCGAGATCCTCGAAGGGCGCGACATGTCGGACATCGCCCGCGACGAGCTCGAGGGTGTCGTAGACCGCCTCGTGGACGAGTACACCGCCGGTGACGACCTCGACGAATGGGACGTCCCCGAGCTGGAGAAACAGCTGCGCCAGATCTGGCCGGTCAGCATCGAGGTCGGCTCGCTGCGCCCCGAGCAGATCGACCGCGAGCGGCTCAAAGACGAGTTGGACGACGACGCGATGAACGCCTACGACGAGCGCGAGAAGCTGCTCGGCGAGGAGCTGATGCGCTACCTGGAGCGCTCGATCCTGCTCAACGTGATCGACAACCGGTGGCGCGAGCACCTCTACGACATGGACTATCTGCGCGAGGGCATCCACCTGCGCGGATTCGCCCAGATCGACCCCCTCGTCGCCTACAAAAACGAAGGCTTCGCGATGTTCGAGGAGCTGATGCACTCGATCTGGGAGGAATTCAGCAAACTCATCTTCAACGCCCAGGTCGAAGTCGACCCCGCGCAGTTGGAGCGCTCCTTCGGCGCCAACGGCGAGCGTGAGCCGACCGCCCTCGACTACTCAGGCGGCACGATGGAGAACCAGCCCTCGGCGCTGCAGCAGATCGCGGCGGGCGGGGGCGCGGCCGGGATGGCCGCGACGGCCGCCGGTCCCGACGGCAGCGGCAACGGCGCCCCGGCGCCCCAGGCGATGCAGACGGTCGTCAAGACCGAGCGGGAGAAAGAAGTCGGCCGCAACGACCCCTGCTGGTGTGGATCGGGGAAGAAGTACAAGAAGTGCCACGGGGCCTGAGGACGCCGTAGACCGGCGCGTCTCCGCTTCGTGATCCACGATCCGGTCAGAGAGTTCATTCGCTCGTTCAACGAGCGCGACCTGGATACGTTCGTCGCGGTGCTGGATCCTGAGGTGGAATTGCATTCCATGAGGGGGTTGCGCAAGGGAATCGAGGCAGCGCGACAGTGGGCGACCCGGGCGCCGGGCGGTGTGCAGCAGACGGTCGAGCTGGAGGAGCTCTACGAGGACGGCACCGAGAGCGGGGGAGGGATTGCGGTCGCCCTGATCCGCCGCCGTTGGCACTGGGAGGAAGACGGCTCGTCGGCCGGCGAGGACGAGATGGCCTGGCTATTCGAGCTGCGCGACCACAAGGTGCGCAGCTGGCGCCCCTTCGAGAATCGCCAAGAGGCGCTGCACGTCGGTGGCTTCGACCACGGAGTTAAAAAAATCTGAGCCACTTTTCCTCCTTTCCATCAACAGAAAGGAGGAAATATGCAGTGCAAGCTCAAAATTGTCGGGTTTGGCGTTGTGGCCGTTGTGGCGCTGAGCGCGTTCGCGGTGATGAGTACGGCCGGTGTTACACCGCACCAAGGGTGAAATAACCGTTTCTCCCGGCAGGGTCGAAATCGCGGGCCCGGGAGGCAGGCCGGCTCGCCGGGGCGTTTTCCTGCCCGCGGCCCACTAAACCCACCCCCAGGGGACTCGAGCTCGCTCGTGTAAGGCGTTCGGCTCGCTCGGCCCCGAAATCATCAGAGGACGAGAGGGGTCGTGCGTCTGCCCGTTTCCCCTCCTTTCTGCCTTGGGCGCTGGGGCCCATCTCAAGAAAAACCCCACCGCCCTGGCGGCAGAAAGGAGGAACCGATGATCGTCTATGCGACAAATCGGATCGTGGTCGTAATCGACTTCAGAGCACTAATCGTTCTGGTTCTTCTCTGGAAGTTCGTCCTCTGAGAGGGGGGCCGAGCTCGGCGAAGGCGCCTGGCCTCGCGGGCTCGAGCCCCCTGTATGCCCCCGCCCCGCCGGCCCGCGCCAACCGCCCCCGGCGGACTCCGCCCAGCACGGCCATTAAGCTCCGCTCATGGCCGAGACCGCGTCAACCGAATCGGTGCCGGCGCGGCTCGCCGAGATCCGCGATCAGTTGAAGCTGCTCGCGGACTACCTTTGACCCCGCTTCGCTGCGGGAAGAGGCCGAGCGGCTCGAGAACGAGATGGGGGCGCCCGGCTTCTGGGACGACCAGGAGACCGCCGCGCGGACCTCGGCCGCGCACGCCCGCGCCCAGCGCAAGCTGAAGACCTTCGAGGCGCTGGAGGGCGACGTCGCCGACCTCGGTGAGCTGGCCGAGATGGCCGCCGAGGACGAGGAGATGGCGGCGGAGCTGAACGCGCAGCTGCGCTCGGTCGAGCGGCGCCTCGCCGAGCTCGAAGAGGCGCGCCTGTTCAGCGGCGAGTACGACGCCGGCGACGCCGTCGTCTCGGTTCACGCCGGAGCCGGCGGCACCGACTCGCAGGACTGGGCCGAGATCCTGCTGCGGATGTACCTGCGCTGGGCTGAGCGGCGCGGCTTCGCGGTCGAGATGGTCGAGGCCTCGCCGGGGGAGGAGGCGGGGCTCAAGTCGGCGACCTTCATCGCCCGCGGCGAGAACGCCTACGGGCTCTTCGCCGCCGAGCGCGGCGTCCACCGGCTCGTCCGCATCTCGCCCTTCGACTCCTCGGCGCGCCGCCACACCAGCTTCGCCCAGGTCGACGTCGGCCCGGTCGTCGACGAGACCGTCGAGGTCGAGATCGATGACGCCGA
The DNA here is from genome assembly GCA_036399875.1 of Solirubrobacterales bacterium. Lineage (GTDB taxonomy): Bacteria > Actinomycetota > Thermoleophilia > Solirubrobacterales > 70-9 > VRUE01. Next base: position 4,741 of record DASWMG010000160.1, on the reverse strand, counting down.
GCTGCGCGTAGACACCTACCGCGCCTCCGGTGCGGGCGGCCAGCACGTCAACAAGACCGACTCCGCGGTGCGGATCACCCACATGCCGACCGGCGTCGTCGTCCAATGCCAGAACGAGCGCTCGCAGACGCAGAACAAGGCGGTGGCGATGCAGCTGCTGCGCTCGAAGCTGATCGAGCTGGAGGAGCGCAAACGGGCCGAGACGCTGGCGAAGGAGCGGGGCGAGGTCAAGGAAGTCGCCTGGGGCTCGCAGATCCGCAGCTACTTCCTCCACCCCGACCAGCGGGTCAAGGACCACCGGACGGGGCACGAGGCGGGCGATGCCCAGCGGGTGCTGGACGGCGACATCGACGACTTCATCAGGGACTACCTGAACAAGACCGCGGCGGCAAGCGCGAGCTAGGCGGCGCGCGATCGGCACGCGATCGGCACGCTGAGTTAGATGGACGCGCTGACCTACCTGGAGCGCCCGGCCGCCGGCGAGCCGAGCGGCCTGCTGGTCCTCCATCACGGGCGGGGGACCGACGAGCGCGACCTGCTCGGTCTCGCCGACCTGCTCGACCCCGAGCGACGGCTGCGGGTGGTGACGCCGCGCGCGCCCGTGCGCCTGCCCGGCTCGCCGGGCTACCACTGGTACGTCGTGCAGCGGGTCGGCTACCCGGAACGCGACAGCTTCCACGCCGCACGCGAGGCGCTGGCCGAACTGCACGACCGGCTCTGGGAGGAGAGCGGCGCGGGTCCCTCCCGGACCGTCCTCGGCGGCTTCTCGATGGGGGCGGTGATGAGTCACGCGATGGCGCTTGGGGAGGATCGCCCGCCCGTCGCCGGCCTGATGGCGTTCAGCGGCTTCGTCCCCACGGTGGACGACTGGGCGCCGCACTTCGCCGACCGCCAGGCGACGCGCGCCTTCGTCGCTCACGGTGGGCGCGACCCGGTGATCGAGGTCGGCTTCGGTCGCCGCGCCCGCGACGTGTTGGAGGAGGGTGGGCTCGACGTCGAGTACCACGAGTCCGAGCTGGGCCACCAGATCGACCCTGCGCAGCTCGACGCGGGAAGGGTCTGGCTGGCGGAGGCGCTCAGCTCTTAGGGAAGAGCGCGAGCCGCCGAGAGGGGCATCCGGCGCCCTCCGTTGCGAGCCGGATACGCAGTCGCGACCGCTTGTCGCCCTGTCCGCCCTTCAGCTTCTTGGTGAAGCGAAGGACCCCGCTGACGCCGAGGTGGCGCTTCAGAGAGCCAAGGGCGCGGGCGCCATAACGAAGCTGGACGGTGGCCTGGACGGGTTCCCTGGTCGTATAGCCGATCGTGATCTTCAGCTTGTCGTTCTTCAGGACGGCGTGGCCCCGGGCACTGCGCAGCAGGCACTCCCGCGTGTGGGTGGCTTCCGCTTCGTCTCCTGATTCGTCTTCCGCTTCGCCTTCGCCGCCTTCAGCCTCTTCGGCGTCTGGTTCTTCCCCGCAGAGCAGGTCCACTTCGCAGCCTTCGATCGCGTCTTCGACCAGGGCGCTTTCGCCGGCTTCCTCGGTTTCGTCCGCGACCGCGAGCGGCGCGGCGGCGAGCAGGGCGAGCAGGAGCAGGGGCAGGATGACGATGCGGCGCATCCCGTATCTATCGGCTGCCAGTGCGGTTTCTTTACTCCAGCACGCCCTCCATGCGAAGCAGCGCCTCCTTCATCGGCAGGCCCCCGCCGTAGCCGCCCAGGGCGCCGCCGGTGCGCAGGACGCGATGGCACGGCACGACGATCGGCAGCGGGTTGGTCCCGCAGGCGGTGCCGGCCGCCCGCACGGCGCGCTCGTTGCCGGCGCGGGCGGCGATCTCCGTGTAGCTGCGGGTCTGGCCATAGGGGATGCGGGCGATGGCGCGCTGGGCCTTGCGCCGGAAGCCGTCGGTGAGGCGCCAGTCGAGCGGCAGGTCGAAGGCGGTCAGCTTGCCCTCGAAGTAGAGATCGAGCTCGCGACGCAGGTCGTCGAGCTGGGCGGGGGCCTCGAGGACGCGCGGTGAGACGCGCGCCGCCAGGTCCTCGAGCAGGCCCTCGGCGTCCTGGTTGGGCAGGCCGATCCGCACGACGCCGCGCGGCGTCGCGGCAAGCAGGAGCGGGCCGAAGGGTGAGTCGGCGCTCGCGTAGGCGACGTCGAGCAGCCCCTCGGCGGCGGCCCGTTCGGTCAGGCGTCGCAGTTCGGCCTTCATGCCATCTCCTTTCGCAGTCGCTTGATTCCCTCGTGCAGGCTGCGCCGCGCCGCCTCGGGCGAGCAGCCGAGCGCGGCCGCGATCTCCGCGTGGGGGAGGTCGCAGGCGTAGCGCAGCGCGACGGCGGCGCGCTGCTTGGGCGGCAGGCCGCCGACCATGGTCCATAGGCCATCCGCGGGCAACTGGTCGACAGGATCGGCGGTTGGGACCGCCGCGGCCGCGGCCTCCAGCTCGGCGACCGGCAGCGGCCGCCGGCCGGTGGCGCGGTGGTGGTCGATCGCCTTGCGGTGGGCGATCGTCAGCAGCCAGCCCCGCAAGTTGCTGCCGTCTCGCAGCTTGGGATAGCCGCGAAGCGCGGCGAGGAAGGTCTCCTGGAAGCAGTCCTCGGCATCGGTGCGCCCAACGGCCCCGCGCAGCACCGCCATCACGTCGGCCGAGTGCTCGTCGAGCAGAGCCTGGAAGGGGGGGAGAGCGGTGGGAGAGGCTGCGGCCAAGTCAGGGATTAAACGCTCCGGCCGCGTCAAGTGTGAGAAAGCGACGAGTCCCCACCCCAGGAGACCGTTGCGCAGCAGAGCGCTTACGAGTTTTGAGGAGGCGGGGTCCCTGAGCCTCCTGGGGAGGGGACTCGTCGCTCTTTGCCGACGCTAGGGTGCGGCGATGATTGATCTAGAGGAGATCGTCGCCCGCGCCCTTGCCGAGGACGTCGGCGAAGGCGACGTCACCTCGCTGGCGACGGTGCCGGAGGACGCCCGCGGCCGCGCTCGGATCGTGCAGAAAGCGCCCGGGGTGGTCTTCGGCCTCGACCTCGTCGCCGAGACGATGCGCCAGTGCGGCGTCAAGCTGGACAAGCTGATGGTCGAGGGGCAGTGGCGCGAGGACGTCCCCGCCGAGGTCGCCTTCGCCAGCGGCCCGGCCCGGGCGGTGCTGGCGGCCGAGCGGACCGCGCTCAACTTCCTGGGCCACCTCTCCGGAATAGCGACGCTAACCGCACGCTTCGTCGAGGCGGTCGCGGGGACCGGCGCCCGCATCCTCGATACGCGGAAGACGACCCCGGGCCTGCGCGAGCTCGAGAAGGCGGCGGTCGCGTCCGGCGGTGGCGTCAACCACCGCATGGGTCTCCACGACGCGATCCTGATCAAGGAGAACCACATCGCTCTGGCGGGCGGGGTCGCCAAGGCGGTGCATGCCTCGCGGTCGTCGCGGCCCGCCCTGCCGGTCGAGGTCGAGTGCCGCGACCTTGAAGAGGTCGCCTACGCCCTCGGCACCGGCGCCGACCGGCTCCTGCTCGACAACATGGACGTGGCGACGCTGCGGAAGGCGGTCGAGCTGCGCGACGCGGAGGCCGGCGAGCGCCGCCCCTCGCTGGAGGCCTCGGGCGGCGTCGACCTGACGACGGTTCGCGCGATCGCCGAGACCGGCGTCGACTTCATCTCCGTTGGCGCGATCACCCACTCGGCGCCGACGCTCGACTTCAGCATGCTGGTCGAGCCGGCCTAGCCGCTGCGAGCACTGGGGCTAGTGAGCTTTGGGGGCCGTATAAGCCCCTAACCTCACGCACCCCCTCACTTCAACAGCCGCGAGAGGCGCCGGTCCTTGAGCACGCGGCCGCCGGTCTGCTCCTCGGGGCAGTAGGTCGTCTGGTGCTCGGAGAAGAAGACCGCCTCTAGCTTGGTGCCGCAGCGCGGGCACGGCTCGCCCTCGCGCTTGTGGACGCGCAGGGGCATCGGCAGCTTCTCGGGCAGATCGTCGCCGACCGTCTCCTCGTAATGATCGATCGCCTCGCCGAGCACGCCGAGCGCGCTATGCAGGCGCTCGATCTCCTCCTCACTCAGCTCCGAGCCCTTCTTGAAGGGCGAGAGCCGGGCCTCCCAGAGGATCTCGTCGACCCAGGAGCGGCCGATGCCGGCGATGTCGCGCTGGTGGCGCAACAGCGGGTGGAGGTGGCGCGGCTGGTCGATCAGGGCGGCGAACTCCTCCAGTGGGGGCGGGGGCCAGGCCTCCGGTCCGAGCGTGGCCGTCATCTCATCGCCGTCGACCTCGTCGATCGGCAGCAGCTTGGCCCAGGCCCGCTGCTTGGTGCCGTACTCGCGCAGGCGCAGCTCGCGGCCGTCGCTCAGCCGGATCAGGACCCGCGAGGCGCGGTCTTTGAGCGACGCGCGTTTCTCGTAGACGCGCAGCCGTCCGGCCGACATCAGGTGGATCAGCAACGCCAGGTCGCCGAACTCGACCACCGGCATCTTGCCGATCCGCCGCACGCCCGTCACCTCGCGACCGGCCAGGGCTTCCAGCGGCGGGTCAAACGTCTTCATCACGTTCATTCCCGGCGCCAGAGCCGATTCCACCTCGCTTCCGGCCAGGGCGCTGTCGAGGCGGCGGGTGACGATCTCTACCTCCGGCAGCTCCGGCATCCCTCACAGGCTAGACGGGCGTTTCGATCATCTAAACTCGTAGTCCGTTCATTCGACCGGTCCGGACACGGTCCCGCCGGCGAACATCAGGAAAGGAAGGGCTCATGCAGGAGCTCCCGACGATCCAACCTACGCTCGCACCGGAGCTG
>DASWMG010000159.1:0-7878 GCA_036399875.1 Solirubrobacterales bacterium | reverse complement strand
CACGCCTACGACCTCGTGTTCCGCCATGCCCTCGACGTCGACGGCAGCGGCGACCGCCTGGCCTTCGGCAGCACCACCGGGTCGCTCTGGGTGACCGAGGACCAGGGGGACCGCTGGCGCTGCGTCTCGACGCACCTGCCGCCGATCTACTGCGTGCGCTTCGCGGGCTGACCCGCTCGCCGCGGCGGTGAATCCGCCGTTCACTCCCCATTCATCTCGGCTTTCTAGGCTGGCGTCGGTTGACGCCTCCTGGAAAGGATTCCCATGGACTCCGGAAACCTCCTGCAGCGAACGCGTGGACTTCTCTCCGAGTCCCGCTTCCGCCTGAGCCTGCTCTTCATCGCCTTCCTGATGACCGTATCGCTGCTCACCCGGTTGGGCCTGATCGCCGCCCAGGGCGCGATCGCGCGCGACGGCGCCGGCCCGGTGCTCCGGGCCTTGGGCACCGGCGAGGCGTACGACACTCTGGCGGCTCTGTGGCTCGCCGCGCCGTTCGTGCTCTACCTCGCGGCGGTTCCCGAACGCTGGTTCCGCAGCCGCGTTCAGCGGGCGCTGATCGCGACCGGCCTGGCGCTCGCCGGCTATGGCGTGCTGTTCGTCGCCGTCGTCGAGCAGTTCTTCTTCGCCGAGTTCAACGGCCGCTTCAACTTCGTGGCGGTCGATTACCTCATGTACCCGACCGAGGTGGTGACCAACATCTGGGAGAGCTATCCCACGGGCTCGGTGCTCGCGCTGCTGGCGGCGGTCACGCTCGGACTCGCCTGGCCCCTCCACCGCTCGCTGCCCGGCGCCTGGCGGCGCCCGGCCGGCCTCGCCGAGCGCGGCGCCGTCCTCGGCGCCTTCGCCCTGGCGCTCGCCGGCATGACCCTGGGGGTTCCGGCCGGCCTCGCCCACGTCTCGGAAGACCGGGCGCTCAACGAGATCGCCGAGAACGGCTATCACTCCTTCTGGCAGGCCCTCCTGGGCAGCGACGCGCCGTACGAGGGTCTCTACGCGACGCGCGATCACGCCGCCGTGTTCCGGCGGCTCCACCGGCTGCTCGCCGAGCCGGCGGCCGGGCCCGCCTCCTTCGCGCCGGGCTCGACGCTGCGGCACGTGCGCGGCCTCGGCCCGGAGCGGCGGCTGAACGTCGTCGTGGTGCTCGAGGAGAGTCTGGGATCGGAGTTCATCGGCGCGCTCCATCCGCGACCGGCGTCGCTGACGCCGGAGTTTGACGCCTTGGCCGCCCAGGGGACGCTCCTCACCCGCGCCTATTCCACCGGCAACCGCACCATCCGGGCGCTCGAGGCGACGACTTCGTCGCTGCCGCCGCTGCCCGGGATCTCGATCGTCCGGCGCCCCCGGTCCGAGCACCTGTTCACCCTGCCGGCGCTGCTCGCCGGGCGCGGCTATCAGACGCTCTTCGTCTACGGCGGCCGGGCGCTGTTCGACGGCATGGGCCGCTACCTGCGGCACAACGGCGTCGAGCGGATCGTCGAGCAGGGGGACTTCCCCGGCGAAACCTTCAGGACCGCCTGGGGCGTGGCCGACGAGGCGATCTTCGACCGCGCCCTGGTGGAGATGGACGCCATGGCCGCGACCGGGCGGCCCTTCTACACGCTCATCCTCTCGGTCTCGAACCACCGGCCGTTCACCTTCCCCGCCGGCCCGCTGCGTCCCGATCCGGCCCTCTCGCGGCGCGAGAACGCCGTGCGCTACGCCGACTGGGCGCTCGGCCGCTTCCTGCGCCGGGCGAAGGAGCACGCCTTCTTCAGCGACACGCTGTTCGTCCTCATGGGCGACCATGGGGCCCGGGTCTACGGCGCGGCGGAGATCCCGCTCGCGAGCTACGAGGTGCCGATCCTGTTCTACGCTCCGGGCGTGATGCCCGCCGGCAGGCGAGTGGACACCCTCGCCTCCTCGCTCGACGTGCCGCCGACCGTCCTCGGCGTCCTGGGCCTCGGCTATGACTCGAAGTTCTTCGGCCACGATGTCTTCCGCGTCGATCCCGCGCAGGGCAGGGCGCTGATGACGCACAACAGCGAGATCGCGCTGATGCAAGGCTCCCGGGTGGCGGTGCTCGGCCTGCACGGAGCGATCCGCCTCTACGGCTACGACCGTGCGAGCGGCCGCTTCAAGCCCGCGCGGCCCGACGCCGCCGGCCGCGAGCTGATCGAGGACGCGATCGCCTATTACGACGGCGCCGATACGCTCTACCGCCGCGGCGCCTACGCCTTCAGCGGTCCGCCGGCCGAGCGGCTGGCCGCAGTCCACAGGCCGGGCCTCAGAGGCCGGTCTTCGTAGTGACGAGCCACTGGGTCCGCCGGATCGAGCCGTCGCCGTCGAGCGGGAAGGCCAGGTCGAGGTGGATGACCGAGCCCAGCCCCGACCGGCTGGAGGCGAGGCGGACGCCGATCCCGACGTCCCGGAGCAGACCGAGCCGGGCCGCCTCGCCCGCGGGATCACTCCCCCAGGTGCGGCCGGCGTCGAAGAAGATGGCGCCGCCCACGCGGAAGAGGCGGAAGGGGTAGAAGTCGGTGAAGAACCGCTGCTCCAGGGTCAGGAGCAGGCGCGCGTCGCCGGCCTGATAGCGCAGCGGATAACCGCGCAGGCCGTTGTCGCCGCCCAGCAGGAGCTGGTGCTCGGGGTCGAGGTTCCTGGCGACGTCGCCGGTCAGCGTCGCGAAGAAGAGCTGGTCCCCGAAGTCCCGCAGGTAGTAGCGGGCGCTGCCGCCGAGGCGCAGGTCCTCGGCGCCACCGGAGCTCCAGCGGCCCGAGAGGTCCGAGGAGAGGAGGAGCGTCTGGCGCTCGCCGGGCCGGACCCCCCTGGTCGCCGTGGCGTCGAAGATCGCGGCGTTCGCGTCCGCGCCGAATGGGGGCGAGGACCAGCCCAGGCGCAGGTGCAGCTCGCGCCCGAGGTGGAAGTCCTCGGTGCGGTGGATCTGGTCGAGGTCGCGGGCCTCGAGGAACTCGTCCTCGACCGCGTCGAAGGCGATCCAGGGATAGGACAGGGTGCGGTCGGCGGGCAGCGGCGAAGGAGAGCCGAAGCCTTCAGCCGGCGCAAACCGGTCGCGGCGGAAGGTGAAGCCGGCGCTCAGGCGCCGCGCCTCGCCGTCCACCAGGCCGCGGGAGAGCCCGCCGCGCAGCTCGAAGCTCTCCTGATGATGGCGGAACCGGCCGGTGACCTGGCCGAGCGAGTACAGCGAGTCCACGCGGTCATCGTCCACGGCCGAGAAGCCCGCGGCCCAGCGGCTGTCGAGCGAGAAGAAAGGGCGCCCCAGATCGATCCGCCGGTCGCTGCCGTCGCTGTTGCTGGAGTACCCGAGGCCGAGCTGGAACCGGCTGCCCAGCACCTCGTGATCGTCGTAACGGAACAGCGTCTCGCTGCGGTCCACGCCGTCGCTGCGCTGCAGGGTCAGGCTCTTGCCGGTGCCGAGGAGGTTGATGTCCTGGAGCTTGAAACCCGTGGAGTTCGCGCCGCCTTTGCGCCCGAAGCTCAGACCGGCGTTGACCGTCCAGATGTCCTGGGTCACCACGACCAGGTCGACCCGGTTGCCGCGATAGCGGATGGGCCGGATCTCGGCGTCGCGCAGATAGCGGTCGCTGCGCAGCAGGCGCTCCGACTCGTCGAGCACGCGCCGCGAGTAGCGGTCGCCCGGCCGGAACAGGAGCTGGCTGGCGATGACCGACTCCCGGGTGGTGCGGTGCAGGCGGTTGGCGAAGCGGAAGAGACGGCGGTCCTCCCGCGGGTCACCGGGGTCGAACACGTCGCGCACGCGGACCTCCACCTCGCCGATGACGGCGCCCTCGGCTTCGAGCTGCTCGTCCGGCGGGACGGGCGTCGGCGTTTCGGCGGCAGACGTAAGGGGGATCGCCGGCGCCGCGTCCCGCGCGGACTGAGCGTGGAGCCTCGGAGTGCCGGCGGCGAGCAGAAGGAAGGCCAGGAGCAGGGTGGGACGGACCGCGCCGCCGGCAAGCCGATTGTCCACGCCGCCACCCTGCCACCCCGAGATGAACCACGGATGAACGGGGCGCCGCGCGGCTTAAGATAGGTGCATGAGGCTGTTGTTGATCGAAGACGAGCCGCTCCTCGCCCGCCGGCTGCAGCGCGGGCTGCGGGAGGAGGCGTACGCGGTCGACGTGGCCCTCTCCGCCCGCGAGGGCCGGCAGCGAGCCGAGGCGGCCGAGTACGATCTCGTCATCGTCGACCTCATGCTGCCCGACGGCTCGGGGCTCGACCTGCTCTCCCGCTGGCGGCGCGACGGGCTGACCGCCCCGGCGCTGGTGCTGACCGCGCGCGACCGGCTGGAGGACAAGCTGCGCGGTTTCGAGGCCGGGGCGGACGACTACCTCACCAAGCCGTTCGCCTTCGAGGAGCTGCTGGCGCGGGTCAAGAGCCTGCTGCGGCGCCGCAGCGTGCCACCCGCGGAGGTGCTGCGGTTCGCCGATCTGGAGCTCGACCGCACGCGCCGCGACGCCCGCCTGGCGGGCCGGCCGCTGCGCCTGACCCCCAAGGAGTTCGCGCTCCTCGAATACCTGATGCTGCACGCGGGCTCCGTGCTCGACCGCGTGCAGATCGCCGAGCACGTCTGGGAAGCGGACTACGACGCGCGCAGCAATGTCATCGACGTCATCGTGGGCCGAGTGCGCCGCAAGCTCGAGGAGGGCGCGGCCCGCCAGCTCATCCACACCGTCAAGGGGATCGGCTACGTGCTCGGCGAGGCGCCGCGGGAGGAGGCATGACCGGGGGCCGCTCGCTCAAGGGCCGGATCAGCCTCTGGTCGGGGGCCGTGTTCTTCGTGCTCTACGCCGCGGCCTGCGGGCTCGTCCTCGCCATCGACGCGCGCAACCACCGTGGCCAGTTGGAGGTGCTGCTCTACTCGCAGTCCGAGGCCCTGGCGAGCTACTATGCCTCGGCCCACCGGCTGGACTTTCCGGAGCTTGACGCGCTCGAGACGCGCGCGCCCGTCCCGGTCTGGCTGCGGGTGGTGCGCCGGGGCAAGGTGCTCGCCGCGACGCCGGGCTTCCCGCGCCTGCCGGCCGCCGCGACGGCGGGCATCGCCGAAGGCGTGGTCACCCTGCGCGAAGCCGGGGACGCCGCACCCCTGGCCATCGTGCGGCACGACGTCTGGAACGAGCCGGGCACGGCGGTCGAGGCGGCCGCCTCGTACTCGGGCCTGCAGCGGCGCCGGCGTGACCTCCTGTTCGCCATGGGGATCGCCGGGCTGCTGCTCATCCCGCTCGCCGCTCTCGGCGGCCGCCTCATGGCGGTCCAGGCGTTGCAGCCGGTCGACAGGCTGGTGAGCTCGATCCGCACCCTCGACTCCGACCGTCTCGACCAGCGCCTGGAAGCCCCCGGCGCCGTCGCCGAGATCTCGCTCCTCACCCGCGAGTTCAACCGCCTCCTGGACCGCCTCGAGGAGAGCGTCGAAGCCATGCAGCGGTTCACCGCCGACGCCTCCCACGAGCTGCGCACGCCGCTCAGCATCCTGCGCACCGGCCTCGAGGTCACCCTGCGCAAGGACCGCTCCGCTGAGGAGTACCGCGAGCTCCTGCGGGAGAACCTGGTCGAGATCGGGCGCGTCCAGCGGATCGTCGAGGGGCTGCTGACCCTCGCCCGCTCGCAGCGCGCCGAGGGCCGCGAGGTCGCGGCGAGGACCGTCGACTTCGCGAGCGTGGTGGGCACGGCCGTCGAGGCGATCCGGCCGCTCGCCGGCGAGCGCGGCGTCGAGCTGGCGGCCGCCATCGAGCCCGAGGTCCTGGTCCACGGCGACGAGGACCGGCTCCGCCTGATGGTCCTCAACCTGCTCGACAACGCGGTCAAGTTCACGCCCCAGGGCCGCAAGGTCGAGGTCCGGCTCGAGAGCCGGCGGGAGAGCGCCCGCTTCGAGGTGCACGACGAGGGACCCGGAGTCGCGCCGGCGGACCGCAGCCACGTCTTCGACCGTTTCTTCCGCGGCAAAGGCCCGCACTCCTCCGGGGCTGCTGCCGGCGGTCTCGGGCTCTCGGTCGTGCGCTGGGTGGCCGAGCTGCACGGCGGCGAGGTCCGGCTGGTGGACGGCGACGGCCCCGGCGCCACCTTCGAGGTGGTCCTGCCGCGGCTCTCGCTTCCCGCTCTTCCAGAGTCCTCGGCCAGTCCTGCTTGAGCGCCCGGGACTCGACGCCAGCCGATTCGCTCACGAGGAAGCCCGCCGCCGCAACTGGTCCACCCGCCGGCGCCGCGGCTCCTCCGGCCTGCAGCTCGACAAGGCCCGCCTGCGCGGCGAGAGCGTCCGCCCGCGCAACGACAAGGCCCGCCTGCGCAGTTGGTCGATCCGCCGCTGCAGGCGGCAGGACAAATTACTCAGGCGGACGGTCCGCCGCTGCAGGCGGCTGAGCAAATTGCTCAGGCGGAAGGCCCGCCTCCCCAGGTGGGAGGACAAATTACTCAGGCGGACGAACAAATTGCTCAGGCGGTTGGCCAAATTACTCAGGCGGACGAGCCAACTGCGCAGGCGGGAGAAGACATTGCGCCGCCGGCAGGCCCGCGCCCAGGTACGGAAAGTACGCCCGTCGAGAGGCAACACGTTCCAGGTCTGCGCCACCTGATCACGCGCTCACTCGAACGCCGCAGGCGTCCGTCGGCGCCAACCTCGACGAGGAGGCACGGGAATCTCGGCCGCGGCGACTCAGCGAGCAACAGATCCTTGAGCCTGGGCCGCGCCTCCCGCTCCAGACGCCGCCACTTATCGATTGGCACCAAGACGCCTATCAGCCCAGGTCTCCTGAAAGGTTCCGCTTGCGCGCTTCCAGCTCTTCCAGGGTCCGCGGCCAGTCCTGCTTGAGCAGCCGCGACAGGGCGCGGTCGGCGAGGAGACGGCCGCCGGTCTGGCAGATCGGGCAGTAGTTGGCCTCGTTCTCCGCGTAGACGAGCCGCTGCACCGGCGTGCCGCAGACCGGGCAGGGCTGGCCGAAGCGGCCGTGGACGGCCATGCCCTCGCGGAAGGCGGTCACCTTCTCGGGGAAGCCGTCGCCGGCCTCGGCGCGCAGGCGCCGGGTCCACTCCGTGAGCACCTCGCGGCAGGCCTGGAAGAGGGTCTCCGTCTCCTCGGGCGTGAGGTTCCGGGTCAGCCGGAAGGGGGAGAGCCGCGCCCGGTGCAGGATCTCGTCGGAGTAGGCGTTGCCGATGCCGCTCAGCAGGCGCGGGTCCGTGAGGGCGCGCTTCAGGGTGTGGTTTTCCGCCGTGAGCGCGGCCCGGAACGACGCGAGGTCCGCGTCCAGCACCTCCAGGCCACCAGGATCGTACGCCGCGAGCGCGGCCTCGCCCTCGACCAGGTGGAGCGAGGCCCGTTTCTTCGCGCCCGCCTCGGTGAGCGTGAGGGTGCCGGTGGGGAAGTCGAAGGCGGCCAGGCCGACCTTGCCTGGGACCTTGGCGCCGCGCTGCTTCCAGTGCAGGCGCCCGGCGATCATCAGGTGCAGCACTGCGAAGCGCTCGCCCTCGAAGCCGAGGACGATGCGCTTGCCCAGGCGGCGGAGCTCCTCGACGCGGCGGCCCACGTAGCTCGCGGGAGACGGCTCGACCGTGCGCAGCAGGAACGGGCTTCCCAGGCGGACCGCCTCCAGCGGCTGCCCCTGGATCCGCGGCCGCAGCGCCTCCAGGTAGACCTCGATGTCCGGCAGCTCGGGCATGGCGCAACCGTAACACTCCCTCCATCCCTTCGCCTATGAAGAGGAGTCCGCCACATCCGGCGGGGCCAATGAAAGGAGGCGGTATGGCGGGTCTCTCTCTGAAGGCGAAGGCGGTCAAGCTGCAGGTCGGGTTGTTCCTGGCCGTCGAAGTCCGCAATCCCGATGGCCTGGAGGTCACCGGGCTCGACAAGGCCGCGTTCAAGGTCTGGAACGTCGGGGGCATCGGCCTGAT
>DASWMG010000158.1:0-5357 GCA_036399875.1 Solirubrobacterales bacterium | reverse complement strand
AAAAGCACGCTCGCGGACCGGCTGATCCAGTCGACGGGCGGGCTGACCGAGCGCGAGATGTCGAGCCAGGTGCTCGACAACATGGACATCGAGAAGGAGCGGGGCATCACGATCAAGGCGCAGACGGTGCGCCTCGACTATCGGGCGAAGGACGGCGAGAGCTACGTCCTCAACCTGATGGACACGCCGGGCCATGTCGACTTCGCCTATGAGGTCTCGCGCAGTCTCGCCGCCTGCGAGGGCGCCCTGCTGGTCGTCGACGCCGCCCAGGGCGTCGAGGCGCAGACCGTCGCCAACACCTACCTGGCAATCGAGAACGGTCTCGAGCTGATCCCGGTCATGAACAAGGTCGACCTGCCCGGCGCCGAGCCCGACCGCGTCTCGGCGGAAATCGCCGACCTGCTCGGCGGCGACCCCGGCGAAGCGCTGCCGATCTCGGCCAAGACGGGGGAGGGGGTCGCCGAGGTGCTAGAGGCGATCGTCGCGCGCGTGCCGCCGCCCGCCGGCCAGCCGCAGGCGCCCGCCCGCGCCCTGATCTTCGACTCCGAGTTCGACCAGTACCGCGGCGTGGTCGCCTACGTGCGGATGGTCGACGGCTCCTTCCGCAAGAACGAGCGGATCGTCGCGATGCAGAACGAGACCGAAGCTGACATCGACGACCTCGGCTTCTTCCGGCCGGCGATGACCGCGGTGCAGGGGATGGAGGCCGGCGACGTCGGCTATCTGATCACCGGCATCAAGGACGTCGCCAAGCTGCGCGTCGGCGACACGCTGACCTCGCCGGGGAACCGCGCCGCCGAGGCGCTGGAGGGCTACCGCGAGGTGCGGCCGATGGTCTTCTGCGGCCTCTTCCCGATCGACACCGATCGCTACGAAGACCTGCGCGACGCGCTCGACAAGCTCTCCCTCAACGACGCCGCGCTCTCCTGGGAGCCGGAGACCTCCGAGGCGCTCGGCTTCGGCTTCCGCGCCGGCTTCCTCGGCCTGCTTCACATGGAGATCGTGCGCGAGCGGCTGGAGCGCGAGTACGGCCTCGAGCTGCTGGCGACGACCCCGAACGTGCGCTACGTCGCCCATCTGACCACCGGCGAGACGGTCGAGGTCCACAGCCCGACCGAGCTGCCTGATCCGAACGCGATGGACTCGATCGAAGAGCCCTACATCCGGGCGACGATCATCTGCCCCAAAGACCACGTCGGCCCGGTGATGGAGCTCTGCCAGGGACGGCGCGGGACCCACGTCGACATGCACTACCTGAGCCCGCAGCGGGTGCAGATCCGCTACGACCTGCCGCTCGCCGAGATCGTCCTCGACTTCTTCGATTACCTGAAGTCTTCGACCCGCGGCTACGCCTCGCTCGACTACGAGCCGATCGGCAACCGGCCCTCCGACCTCGTAAAGGTCGACATCTTGCTCGCCGGCGACCAGGTCGACGCGCTCTCGATCATCGTCCACCGCGAATTCGCCTACGAGCAGGGCAAGCGCCTGGTCGAGCGGTTGCGCAAGACGATCCCACGCCAGCTCTTCGACGTACCGGTGCAGGCCGCCGTCGGCTCGCGCATCCTCGCCCGCGAGACGGTCAAGGCGCTGCGCAAGGACGTCACCGCGAAGCTCTATGGCGGCGACGTCACCCGCAAGCAGAAGCTGCTGAAGAAGCAGAAAGCGGGCAAGAAGCGGATGAAGTCGGTCGGGCGGGTCGAAGTGCCGCAGGAGGCGTTCCTGGCGGTGCTCGAGATCGACGAGTAAGCGCGCGGCGGGCGGGTCCTGTCGCCGCAGGGGACCCACCGCCCCTTCCGGTCGCTAAAGCGTCCTCAGGGGCGGTTCCCCCTACGACGCCACCCGCCCGATTGGCCATTCAGCCAATACACTGCCCGCCCATGACGCTGAAGACCGATGCTGTGGGCAAGGAGTGGCCCGCGTCGACCTACGAGGTGGGCAAGGAAAAGATCAGGGAGTACGCGACCGTGGTCGGGCTCGACAACCCGGTTCATTTCGACCGCGAGGCGGCTCGCGCCGCCGGCTTCCGCGACGTCGTCGCGCCGCCGATGTTCGCGGTCGTCTTCAGCTCGCCCGCCGTCGGACCGGCGATGTTCGACCCCGAGGTGGGGATGAACTTCGCCGCGATGGTGCACGGCGGCCAGGAGTTCGAGTGGGGAGAGCCGGCCTGCTCGGGGGACGAGGTCACGACCACGGCCAAGTGCCTCGACATCTCTGAGAAAGACGGCAAGGGCTTCTACATCTTCGAGACGAATTCGGTCAACCAGAACGGCGACCAGGTCGTGCGCGGAACCTGGACGCTGATCGTGAGGGGGGTCTGAGATGGCTGAGCTGAACGCCGGCGATTCGATTCCGGAGCTGAAGGTCAAGCCCGACAAGTACCTGCCGCACCGCTACGCGGGCGCCTCGGGCGACTTCAACCCGATCCACATCGACCCCGAGTTCGCAAAGGCGGTCGGCCTGCCGAACACGATCCTGCACGGCCTCTACATGATGGGCCTGGTCGCCCGCGCGGCCACCGACGCGGCCGGCGGCGATCCGCGCGCCCTCAAGCGCCTCTCCGTTCAGTTCCGCGGCATGGGCGCGCCGGAGACCGAGATCGTCGTCAGCGGCGAGGTGAAGTCGGCCGAGGACGGCAAGGCGGTCATCGACGTCGTCGCCGCGCAGGGGGAGAACCAGACGATTCGCAACGCCGAGGCGGAAGTAGCGCTTTAGCGCGCTGGCCCGCGGGTCCTGTCGCCGCAGGGGACCCACCACCCCCTGCGGTCGCTAAAGCGTCCTCGGGGGTGGTCCCCCCTACGACGCCACCCGCGGGAGGGAGCGTCTGGCTTGCTCCTAAGATGGATCCATGCTTTCCGAGCGACAGGAGCTGATTCTCAAGCTGGTGGTCGATGCTCATCTGGAGTCGGCCAAGCCGGTGCCTTCGAAGGAGCTGGCTCGCTTGCCCGAGGTGGAGTGGGGACCCTCCACGGTGCGGGCCGAGCTGGCGGCGCTGGAGGCGGCCGGCTACCTGACCCATCCGCACACCTCGGCCGGCCGGGTGCCGACCGACCTCGGCTACCGCTACTACGTGGACGCGCTCCTCGCCTCGGGCGCGGCGCGACCCGACACGGCGATCCAGCTGCGCCTTTCGCAACTACGCCGCGAGATCGACGAGGCGATGCGCGAGACGACCGCCGCCCTCGCCCAGGTCACCGACCTGATGGCGCTGGCGACCGCACCGCCGCTCGCCTCGGCGACGATCCACCGGGTCGAGGTGCTGCTCCTGCAGCCGACCAAGGTGATGGCGATCGCGATCGCCTCGACCGGAGCGATCGCGAAGCGTGTCTTCGATTTCGCCGAGCCGGTCGATCCCGGGCTCGTCGAGTGGGCCTCCAGTTACCTCAACGAGTCGCTGACCGGCCTCGCGGTCGGCGCCCGGATGATCGCCAACCGCCTCGCCGCTCCCGAGCTGAGCAGGGTCGAGGCCGACTTCGTGGCGACGCTCGCCCCCGCCTTCACCGACCTCGAGGGCGAGCCCGGCGAGACGCTCTACGTGGACGGTGCCTCGCGGCTTCTCTCCGAAGGACACATCGGGGATCTGCCCCGCGCCGACCGCCTGATGACCGCGCTGGAGCGGCGCGCAAGCGTGCTCGGGATGCTGCGCTCGGCGCTGGACGAGCGCTCGGTCTTCTTCTGGATCGGCGACGAGAATCCGCAGCCGGAGTTGCGCTCGGTCAGCGTCGTCGGCGCCAACTACGGCCTCGCCCACCGCAACCTCGGCTCGGTGAGCGTGGTCGGACCGCTGCGAATGGACTACGAGACGGCGATCGTCTCGGTCCGCTGCGCCGCTCGCGAGCTGTCGCGCTACTGCGAGAGCGTCTACGGCTGATGGCGCCTGACGACATGGCGCGCGATTACTACGAGATCCTCGGCGTCGATCGCGACGCCTCGCCGGCCGAGATCAAGCGCGCTTTCCGCGGTCTGGCGCGCGAGCTGCACCCCGACGTCAACGACCACGACCCTGAGGCCGAGGAGAAGTTCAAGGCGGCGGCCGAGGCCTACGAGGTCCTCTCCGACCCGGAGCGGCGCCGCACCTACGACGCCTACGGGCACGAGGGCCTGGGTGGCGGCGCTCAGCCCACCGGCTTCGGATCGGTCGAGGACATCTTCCAGGCGTTCTTCGGGGGCGGCGGCTTCGGCTTCGAAGTGCGGCGCGGGCCGATGCGCGGCCAGGACCTCCTGCACCGGATCGAGATCTCGGCCCTCGACGCGATGCTGGGGGCCAAGGTGAAGATCCCGACCCAGGAGGGCGCGCGAGAGATCGAGCTGCCGCCCGGTCTCCAGGCCGGCACCCAGCTCGCGCTTCGCGGCCACGGGATGCCGGGGGTCAACGGCGGCCCGCCCGGCGACCTGATCGTCGCCGTCCAGGTGATCGTCCCCGGCGACCTCTCCGAGGAGCAGCGCGAGCTGGCTGAGAAGCTGGCCGAGAGCCTTGAGCCGCGCAACTTCCGCTCGGCCGGCGGCGGCGGTGAGGAGAGCTTCTTCTCGCGCATGCGCCGCGCCTTCGGCTAGCGGCGTGCTCGGCGCGTGATCCGCCTCGCCGTCCGCTGTCGGCCCGAGCAGGCCGAGGTGGTCCTTGCCGAGCTGGTGGTGCTGGCGCCGAACGGCGTCGAGGAGGAGCGCGGTCCAGGCTACGTCGAGTACGCGATCTACGGCGGCGAGGGCGAGCTGCCCGAGCTGGGCGAGCTCGAGGTCGCCGCCGGCGACGGCCTGGTCGAGGTGGTCGCCACCGAGGTGCCCGACGACTGGGCCGATCGCTGGCAGGACTTCCACAAGCCGATCCTGGTCGGCGAGCGACTCTGGCTTCGGCCCTCATGGGAGCCGCCACGCGACGGCACGGTCGACGTCGTCGTCGATCCCGGCCGCGCTTTCGGCACCGGCGCCCACCCGACGACGCGGCTCTGCCTGGAGCTCATGCTCGACCTGGCCGAGCGGGGAGAGGCGAGCGGCGCGCTGACCGACCTCGGCACTGGCTCCGGCGTGCTGGCGATCACGGCGGCCAAGCTCGGCTGGAGCCCGGTGCGCGGCTACGACCACGAGGAGGCCGCGGTCGAGGCAGCTGCGTCCAATGCCCGCGCCAACGGCGTGGAGATCGACTTCGAGCGCCTCGACCTCCGTCAGGGACTGCCCGAGCTGGCGCCAACCGCGGTCTGCAACGTGACGGCGCCGTTGCAGAGGGAGATCGCGACTCGGCTGGGCGATCGGGGGAGGGCCCGACGGAGCCTCCCCGCTGTTGCTCCGACGGGTCCTCCCCCGATCCCCACCACCCTGATCTGCTCGGGCCTGCTCCCCACCGAGCTAGATGACATCGCCGCCGC
>DASWMG010000157.1:0-7005 GCA_036399875.1 Solirubrobacterales bacterium | reverse complement strand
ACGAGGAGCGAGCGAATGACCACCACTAGGCAGTCCACCTTCGGCGCGACCCTGCGCACCACGATCCTCCTGGCGTCCCTGTCGGGACTGCTCGTCCTGATCGGGTTCCTGATCGGCGGCTCCTCGACCGCGCTCCTCTTCCTCGGCATGGCGGCCCTGATGAACATGGGCTCCTACTTCTTCAGCGACAAGCTGGCGCTGAAGATGAGCGGCGCCAAGCCGATCGACGAGTCCGAAGCGCCGCGGCTCTACCAAATCATGCGGGAACTGACGACCCGCGCCAGCCTGCCGATGCCGCGCCTCTACATGATTCCCCAGGACCAGCCCAACGCCTTCGCGACGGGCCGCAATCCCAAGCACTCGGCGGTCGCCGTCACCCGCGGGATCACGAAACTGCTCTCCGAGGACGAGCTGCGCGGCGTGCTTGCGCACGAGCTTGCCCACGTCAAGCATCGCGACATTTTGATCCAGTCGGTCGCCGCGACGATCGGCGCCGCGATCACCTACCTCGGCTACATGCTGATGTGGTTCGGCGGCGGCGACGAGAACGATTCGCCCCTCGGCCTGATCGCGATGCTGGCGATGGTCCTGCTGGCCCCGATGGCGGCGACGATCATTCAACTCTCGATCTCGCGCCAGCGCGAGTACGCCGCCGACGCCGGCGGTGCCGCGATCTCCGGGAACCCCGAGTCCCTGGCGAGCGCGCTGCTGCGCCTCGAGCAGGGGGCGGCGGCGATCCCGATGCAGGTCAACCAGGCGGCCGAGCCCCTCTACATCGTCAAGCCCTTCCGCGGCGGCGGCATAGCCAGCATGTTCTCGACCCACCCGCCGATCGAGGAGCGGGTGCGCCGCCTGCGCCAGATGCGCCCCAGCCTCGGCTGACCTTCACCCCGCATATGAGGAAGCGAAGGCCCGCAAAGCGGGCCTTCGGCATTCATGTCGGCCTTGACATTTACGAACCAGCGTGTTTACATCTCCGGGACGCCTTCCTTTAGGGAGTGAAGGCGGGAACGAGGTCGAACAGGGACAACCGAGCCAGGGAGGACCGCATAGGCAGCGGTCGGCAGAGCGGCTCAGGGACAAGGAGAGAGCTACGTGAGAAGCCACGCGAAGGCAGCGTCCGCGGGATCGACCATGCGCCGGACCAGGGGCCTCATCCTCTGCGTCCCCTTGGCGCTCCTTCTCGTGAGTCTCTCCGCCGCCCCCGCCCAGGCCGCGCCGGAAACGATCGCCGAATTCGGCGAAGGGGCCGGGGAGGTTAACTGGCCGGGGGGCACCGCCGTCGAGCAGTCCACCGGCGACCTCTATGTCACCGAGGGCAACAACTTCCGCGTCAGCAAGTTCGACTCCGCGGGCAACTTCCTGCTCGCCTTCGGCTACGGGGTCGCCGACGGCGTGACCGAAGAGCTGCAGACCTGCGGCCCCGAAGCGACCCCACCGAAGACGCGCTGCTTCGCCACGAACAACTTCGGTAGCGACCCGAGCAAGAACCTCGTCGCCGAATCGGTTGCCGTAAACCAGGCAAACGGCGACGTCTACGTCAGCGGCGAGTACCGCGTCTGGAAGTTCACCTCCTCGGGCCAGTTCGTCTTCATGGTCGGCCGCAACGTCAACAAGACCAAGGCAGCCGAAGCCGGCGCCACCCAGGCCGAAAAAAACTTCTGCTCCGCCGCCAGCGGCGATACCTGCGGCAGGGCCGAAATCGGCACCGGAGCGAACGAGTTCAGCGCTCGCGGCCTACCGCTGGCCGTCGACTCCGCCGGCGTCATCTGGGTCGGCGACGCCGACCGCATCGTCTCCTTCAGCTCGACCGGAGCGCCCGGCGCCGAAATCGCCCTCCCTGGCACCGGCGAAATCAAGGGGCTCGCGCTCGACTCGTCCGGCGACTTCTACATCAAGGTCTGGGAAGAACCCGGCATCCGCAAGTTCGAAGCCGGCACTGGGGCGCTGCTGGAAACCCTCGACGCCGCCGGCCAGGCCGAGGCGGTCACGCTCGACGAAGACGACAACGTCTACGTCGGCGACTCGACCAGCCCTTACCGTTTCAAGGTCTACAACCCCGCCGGCGAACAAATCTTCCAGTTTGGGGCCGGCCAAGTGGTCGGCGCTCCGGGAAATCACTTCTTCGGAAGCAACGCCCTGGCGGTCGGCGAGGCCGCCGGCAAGCTCTACACCGCCAGCTCGAACCCGAACCCATCTGAAAGCGTCGTCCAGGCCTTCCCCCTGCCCGAGCCGGGGCCGCTGGTCGAGGACCAGGGCTTCGAGGACCTCGAACCGACCACTGCCGCTCTCACGGCGAGGATCAACCCCGAGGGCGACCAAACCACCTACCACTTCGAGTGGGGCACGAGCGAGAGCTACGGCGAAACGACGCCGACCGGAACGCTCACTGCCGAAGAATTCGAAGCCGAAGCGGTCAAAGCCGAACTCGAAGAACTGATCCCCTCCACGACCTACCACTTCCGCCTCTGCGCGACCAACTCGGCTGGCTCCAACTGCGGTCCAGACTCGACCTTTACCACGCTGCCCGCTGTCTTGATCGACGCCGCGTGGGTGAGCGATGTCAGCGCGCACAGCGCCACCCTCACCGCAGAACTCAACCCGCTTGGCGTTGAAGCGGAAGCCTGGCTCGAATACGGAACCAGCGAAGGGTACGGCCAAGTCGTGCCGCTGGCCAACCTGGGTGAAGGCTTTAACCCGGTGCTTCGCCAAGCCACGCTCACCGGGTTGCAGGCCACCACCACCTACCACTATCGCTTCACCGCCCGCGACACGCGCGACGGCCACGTCTACACCGTCCACGGCGTCGATCGCACCTTCACGACCCAACTCAGCGGTCTCGGCTTCCAACTTCCGGATAGCCGGATCTGGGAGTTGGTTTCACCGTCGGACAAGCACGGGGGGAGACTTGTCGGCGGGGCAGATATACATCTACAGGCCAGCGCCGACGGCAATGGCCTCGCCTACCAGAGTTACCTGCCGATCGAGGCGAACCCTGAAGGTAACCGCATCCTCGAGCCGTCGATGAGCCTGGCGCGCCGTCAGGCGGACGGATCGTGGCGGTCTAAGGACATCTCTCCTCCTAACGAATATGTGACGCGGCCCGCGGCTGGTAGGAATGAATACAAGCTCTTCAACTCCGATCTTTCAGAGGCGCTACTCGACCCACACAGCGGCACGCCTCTCTCTCCGGAAGCCTCCGAACGGACCCCCTACCTGCGCGAGAACACTGAACCACCAAGGTACACGCCGCTCGTCACCGGCAAGGAACCCTATGCCAACGTGCCACCTGGCACCGAATTCGGCGGTCCCGAACTAGATGCCACCGGCCCCGTCGAATTGCTTGCAGCCAGCCCCGATTTCCGCCACTTTGGTCTGCACTCAGAAGTTCCCCTTGTCGACGGGGCCCCCGGAGGCGCGCTCTACGAGTGGTCGGGCGGCCAGATCGAGCCGGTCAGCGTCTTGCCAGCCGGCGAAGGCGGGGCGATTGTCGGGGCACAGTTCATTGGCTCCGGTCCCCGGTCGGTAGAGGGGGCCCTCTCTCGGGACGGCTCGCGCGTCTTTTGGAGCGCTGATCAACCGTCCGCCCTCTACCTTCGCTATAACGCCACCGAAGCAGCGAGCGTCATCGGCGGCGGCGAATGCACGGAACCCGAAAGGGCGTGCACGGTGCGGATCGACGTCAAGCAGCCCGGCGCCACCGGGACCGGGACCCCGAGCCCGATCTTCCAGGGGGCCAGCGCCGACGGCACCGTTGTCTTCTTCACCGATTCCCAGCAGCTGACCGAAGACGCCGGCTCAAGGGGCTCCGATCTCTACCGCTGTGAGCTCCCACCGGGGGTAGGCGTCGCCTCGGGCTGCGCGACGCTCACGGACATCAGCGTTCCGACGGTGGCCGGCGAAAGCGCCGAAGTGCAGGGAATCGCCCCGGCGCTCAGCGCAGACGGCACGAAGATCTATTTCGTCGCCAGGGGCGTGCTCGACGAAGCGCCGAACAAGCTTGACGACGCCGCCGTCTCCGGGCAGCCGAACCTCTACCTCTGGCAGCAGGGAGAGGGCGTTCGCTTTATCGCGACGCTCACCGATGAAGACAGGACCGACTGGGGGCAGCAGGAAGCGGCATCCAGTTCAGACAGCGTCGCAAGCGCGTTGACCGCTACCGGCTCGCCCAGCGGCCGCTACCTCGGCTTCATGTCGCAGCGGAGCCTGACCGGGTACGACAACCGCGACCGATCGAGCGGCGAAGCGGCGCAGGAGGTGTTCCGCTACGACTCGGCCACCGAAGAGCTCGAGTGCGTCTCCTGCAATCCGACCGGGGCGAGGCCTCACAGCGCCGTTCCCTCGCAAGCCTTCCGGGCGTTTGTCGATCCCTGGCAGCTCTGGGCAGGACGGCCGGTCGTGGCGGCGCTCCCAGAGGCAACCTCCACGACGATCAGTGGAAGCCCTTCGCTCTATCGCCCCCGCGCGGTCCTCGACAACGGGCGGGTCTTCTTCAACGTGGTCGACTCCCTGGCGCCGAGCGACTCCAACGGCCAGTGGGACGTCTACCAGTACGAGCCCACCGGCGTCGGCGACTGCAGCGCCTCCTCGGGCGCCGCCTCGATCTCCCGCCTGGAGGGAGGCTGCGTCTCGCTGCTCTCCTCGGGCACCGCCGAAGAAGAAGCCGCCTTCTTCGACGCCGATGAAACGGGCGACAACGCCTTCTTCTGGACCCCCGCTCAGCTCTCGGCGCTTGACGAAGACCATGAGGTCGACGTCTACGACGCGCGCGTCAACGGCATAGCGGCGGTGCGGCCAGCCAACGTGGAATGCCTCGGCGAAGCCTGCCAACCGGCCGCAGTGGTGCCCAACGACCCGACCCCCGCAAGCGCCTCCTTCAAGGGCCAGGGCAACCTGAAGCCGAGCGCACGTAAGCGCTGCGGCAAGGGCAAGCGAGCGGTTCGCCGCAAGGGCAAGAGCCGTTGCGTGTCGCGAAAGCACGAGCGCCACCAGCGCAGAGCCCACAACGGCCGGAGGGCGAAGCGATGAGGGCCCGGGCCAAGAACCAGCGGACCGCACCTGACTTCCCGAAGGAGACCTCGAGAATGCCCAAGCGCCTTGCGATCCTTGCCGCCACCGTGGGCGCTGCCCTGACGCTGCTTGCAGTCCTGCCGATCGCCTCAGCCTCGGCGGCCGAACCCTGGTGGCAGGTCGTGACCGGTTCGCGGCCGAGCAACCTCTGGGAAGCGGCGCCTAGCGAGGTTCAGGAGGTCCGTTCGGAAGCTGAATTCGGCCTGCTTGCCGCGCCGGTCAAAGCGGGTGGCGAAACGGTCGGCTGCCTCAGCGCGGGCTCTTTTGGGCCGGTCATCTGCGGATTCTCGGCGCCGGGTGCTCCCCTGATCGAAACCGCCGAACAGTTCGAAGCGGCGCTCGAACCCGTCTACGGCAGTGGCAAAGTAACTGTCAGCGGCGGGCCGGCGGGCTCCGCGTCGTTCACCGTCACTACCGACTGGGGCCCGCCACTGATCGAAGTGTCGGCGTTGGTCGGTTCGGCTGACTCCGATGTCATCAGCAAAGACAGCGGTCGCCTTGTGATTACCTTGACCAATCTCGGCGACGAAGCTGTCGATACCACCCTTAGCCCCGTGACGATCGTCGACAAGCTGCCCCCAGGCGCAGTGGCCTACGGTGTCGAAGCTGGCAGCCCTAGGTTTGGTAAAGAGGGCGTTGTCAAGTGCGCCGTCGAAGCCGCCGACGAAGTCGCTTGCACCTATGAAGGCGAGGTGACCCCCTATGAAGCAATCGAAGTCGAAGTCCTCATCGCTCTAACCGGAAGCCCGCCGGCGGCGGGCGCCCCGGGGGAAGTGATCGTTTCGGGAGGAAATGCCCCCACTGCAAGTGCCTCGCAGAGCCTCAATGTGAGCGACGAACCGGTTCGATTTGGGGTCGAACAGTTCTCGGGCATCGCCGAAGAAGAGGGCGGCCACCCGACCTCCCAGGCCGGCGCCCACCCCTTCCAGTACACCACGACCTTGCAGCTCAACGCGGGACGTGCTAGCAAGATTCACGACAGCGAACTAGTTGTTGGCGCACGTCCGGTTGCGGTCGAGCAGCCAGCCATGGCCCGAAACTTGCGCATCGCCCTGCCGGCCGGACTGGTCGGCAATGCCAGCACGATGCCCGAGTGCGATATGAGAGTCTTTCTCGACGGGGGGAGGGACATCGAAAGATGTCCCGATGCGACGGTCGTCGGGGTCACCTCGGTCACGTTGGTCGAAAGAGCAACCCAAGGGCTGCGTCGTCTGGCGGTGCCGGTCTTCAATCTGCCGCCCGCTCACGGGGAGCCGGCGCGCTTCGGCTTCGCGGTCATCGGGGCCCCGGTGGTCATCAACACTGAAGTCGACCCCGAAGACAGCTACAAGATCGTCGCCCGTGTGAGCAACGTCACCCAGGTGGTGCAGTTCCTGGCTGCCACCACCACCCTCTGGGGCGCGCCGGGCGACCCGCGCCACGACAACGCGCGCGGCTGGACCTGCCTCACCGGGGAACCGCCGGGAAGCTGCACTCGCCCCGCGAACCTCAGCGAATCCGCCTTCATGCGGATGCCGGTCCAGTGCTCGAGCCCGCTCGACTTCGGCTTGGACGTCGAACCCTGGAACGTGCCGCTCGGCAGCCAGGTCGACAGCGCGTCCTTCACGGGCGATCCTCTGCTCGGCTGCAACCGGGTTCCCTTCGACCCTTCGATCGAATCGGCCCCAACCAGCAAACTGGCCGAGAGCCCGAGCGGCCTGAGCTTCTCGCTGAAGATGCCGAACTCGGGTCTGCTGAACAGCGAGGCGATCGCCGAAGGGCAGCCGAAGAAGGTCGAGGTCACCCTGCCGGAGGGGATGACGGTCAATCCCTCTGCGGCCGAGGGCCTCGCGGTCTGCACCCCGGCCGACTACGCGCGGGAGAGAGTCAACTCGAAGCCGGGCGATGGCTGCCCCAACGCGTCGAAGATCGGCAACATCGAGATCGACACGCCGC
>DASWMG010000156.1:0-2369 GCA_036399875.1 Solirubrobacterales bacterium | reverse complement strand
GAAGCTCGCCACGCCCGGCGGCGACGACTTCCGCATCCGCCAGCTGCGCGCGCGCGACATGCTGCGCGGCGACCTCGAGGGCGAGGAGCTGGAGCGCTACGTCGAGGAGCGGGTCGTAATGACCAAATTCGACCAGATGCTCGGCTGGGCGCGGGCCAACTCGATGTTCCCGCTCACCTTCGGCCTCGCCTGCTGCGCGATCGAGGCGCCGATATCGATCGTCACCGCACGCTACGACCTCGCCCGCTTCGGCGCCGAGGCGCTGCGCGCCTCGCCGCGCCAGGCCGACCTGATCATCCTCTCGGGCCGCGTCTCGATCAAGATGGCGCCGGTCGTCCGCCGTCTCTACGACCAGATGCTCGAGCCGAAATGGGTGATGGCGATGGGCGCCTGCTCCTCCTCGGCCGGGATGTTCTCCAACTACGCCGTCGTCCAGGGCGCCGACAAGTTCATGCCGGTCGACATCTACGTGCCCGGCTGCCCGCCGCGGCCGGAGGCCGTCCTCTACGGCTTCACCAAGTTGCAGCGCAAGATCATGGGCAGCCCCGACCCGGGCTGGCGCCAGCGCTACCGCGCCAACGGCAGCGAGGAGTGGGCGCGGGGCGGTCCGCGCAGCGAACCGAGCGGCGAAGCCGCCGAGGCCTACGAGCGGGCGCGCGAGCTGATCGCCAGCGGGCCCGATGCGCCTGGGGAGCCGGTCGGTGCCTGACGCCCCCGGACTGGAGCTGATCCGGGGCGAGATCGAGCAGCACCACCCCGGCGCCGTGCTCGACACCAGCTTCGACCGCGGTCAGGCGGCGCTGATAGTCGATCCGGCGCAGATCCGCGCCGTACTCGGCTGGTTGCGCGAGGCCCCAGGCCAGGAATACAGGTTCCTCTCCAGCCTCCACGCCGCCGACTACCTGCCGGCCACCCCTCGCTTTGGAGTCCACTATGAGCTGCTCAACCGGGATCGGGTCGAGCGGCTCCGGGTCAAGGCGATGCTCGAAGAGCCCCGGCCAGCGGGTCCTGTCGCCGCAGGGGACCCACCCCCCCTTCCGGTCGCTAAAGCGTCCTCAGGGGGGGTCCCCCCTACGACGCCACCCGCTGGAGAGACGGAGCAGCTGCCCGAAATCGACTCGTGCGTGGAGCTGTTCCCCACCGCGGAGTTTCAGGAGCGGGAAGTGTTCGACTTCTTTGGGATCAGGTTCCGCGGCCACCCCGACCTGCGGCGGATTCTGATGCCCGACGACTACGTCGGCTGGCCGCAGCGGCGCGACTTCCCGGTGGGGGGAGAGCCCGTCAGGTTCACCTACAACGAACGCAACTATGGCTGAGGCACTCGAAAACCTCGACTCCGAGGTGATGACGATCAACATCGGGCCGCACCACCCGGCCACGCACGGGGTGCTGCGGCTGGTGGTCGACCTCGAGGGCGAGATGGTGCGCGAGCTGAAGCCGGTGATCGGCTACGTCCACACCGGGATCGAAAAGTCATGCGAGGCCAACGCCTACTGGAAGGTAATCCCCTTCGTCGAGCGGATGGACTACGTCTCCTACTTCTTCCAGATGGAGGCGTTCTGCGGCGCGGTCGAGCGGCTCGTCGGGCTGGAGATCCCGCCGCGGGCCAAGTACCTGCGGACGATCTTCCTCGAGCTGAACCGCATCCACTCCCACCTGGTCTGGCTAGGGACGACGGCGCTCGACCTCGGCGCGATCTCGATGCTCTGGTACTGCTTCCGCGAGCGCGACAAGATCCTCGACCTGTTCGAGATGGCGACCGGACAGCGGATGCACACGCGCTACTTCCAGGTCGGGGGGGTGATCGAGGACATCCCGCTCGGCTTCGAGGCGAAGCTGCGCCAGTTCATCGCCGACATGCCGGTCCGGGTCGGCCAGTACGAGGACCTGCTCGACCGCAACGAGGTCTTCCTCTCGCGCACGAAGAACGTCGGCATCGTCTCCCGCGAGCGGCTGCTGGAGTTGGGCGTGACGGGGCCGCTGCTGCGCGCCGCCGGCGAGCCCTGGGACCTGCGCAAGGCCTTCGAGTACCTGGCGTACCCCGAGATCGACTTCAAGGTGCCGGTCGGGACGGTCGGCGACAACTACGACCGCTACCGGGTGCGGCTGGCCGAGATGGTCGAGTCGACGCGGATCGTCGAGCAGGCGCTCGACGCGCTGCCCGAGGGGCCGCACATCGCCGACGACCGCAAGTACGTGCTGCCGCCGCGCTCGGAGCTCTCGACCTCGATGGAGTCGCTGATCCACCACTTCAAGCTGGTCACCGAGGGCTACCGGGTGCCGCCGGGCGAGGTGTACTACTCGATCGAGTCGCCGCGCGGCGAGCTGGGCTGCTTCGTCGTCGCCGACGGCTCGTCGAAGCCGGCGCG
>DASWMG010000155.1:0-11665 GCA_036399875.1 Solirubrobacterales bacterium | reverse complement strand
CATTGATCAGCAACTCGCGGTTGTCGAACGGCTTGACCAGGTAGCCGTAAGCGCCGTGCTCGATCGCGACCTCCGCCACCAAGGGGTCGTCCTCGCCGCTGATCATCAGCACCGGCGGGCTTCCCTGCTCGCGGTGCAGGGAGGCGATCAGATCGAGGCCGGTCTCGTCGGGCATCCGCACGTCGCAGATCAGGAGGTCGACGCAGCCTGTGGCGAGGGTCCCGCGTCCCTCGGCGGTGCTCGCCGCGGTCGCCGTTTCGTATCCCGCTCCGGCGAGGACGCGCGCCAGCGAGCGGCGCACCGCTTCGTCGTCGTCGATCACCAGCAGCCGCGCCATGGGTTCCAGTGTCGGGACCTGCCGCGGCGCCCGCAATACCTCAGACCGGGGAGATGGGGACTCGAGCGGACTCCGTCCAGGCACGACTGGCCGATTGTTCGAAGTTCCCATTCCGGCGGAATCGCGCTGTACGCTGGCGCCGTGGGGCGGAGTGCTGCCATCTCGGTCGTCCTGGTCGACGACCACGCGGGGCTGCGCGAGGGTCTCGCGACCCTGCTGGGGCGGCGCGGCTTCGAGGTGGTCGAGTCGGTTGGGACCGCCGCCGAGGCGATCGAGGCGCTGGGCCGGTCACCGGCTCAGGTCGCCGTGATCGATCTAGGACTGCCCGACGAAGACGGCGCCGATCTGGTCCGACGGCTGCGGGTGGACCGGCCGGACCTAAAGCTGGTCATCTACACCGGGGTCGAGGACAGCCGCGCCCTAGCCGACGCCCTCCACACGGGCGCCCACGGCTACGTCGCCAAGGTCGCGGGCCTGGACGCGCTGACCGAGGCGATCCGCGAGGTCGCCCACGGCCGCCGTTACCGCGATTCGTCGCTGGAGGCCTTGCTGCGGCGCGGCGACAAGGAGGAGACAGCGCTCACCCCACGCGAGCGCGAGGTCCTCGCCCTCCTGGCCGAGGGCCTCAGCGGCGAGGAGGCGGCGGAACACCTAGTCCTCTCGCCGGAGACCGTCCGCACGCACATCCGCAACGCGATGAAGAAGCTCGAGGCGCACACCCGCGCCGGCGCCGTAGCTCAGGCCCTGCGCCGCGGCGAGATCGACCTGTAGACGTCCGTACGTATAAACGGAACGGTTCGCAATCATGCGCGCGTGTGGTCGGGCACGTCCAAACGGGACAACGAGAAGCGGATGGCGCTGGCGCCGCTGGAGCGGTCCGAGGCGCAGTTCGCGCAGGCGCAGCGGCTCGAGGCGATCGGCGAGCTAGCGGCGGGGGTCGCCCACGACTTCAACAACCTGCTCTCGGTGATCCTCAACAACGCCGAATGCCTGCGCGCCGAGCTCCGCGACGCGGAGACGAGCGGCCGGGTCGCGGAGATCGAGCGCGCCGCGCTCACCGCGGCCGACCTGACCCGGCAGTTGCTGCTCTTCAGCCGTCGCGACCCGTCGCAGCTCCGGGTGGTGGACCTGGCCTCCGTCGTCCGCAAGGCCGAGCCGCTGCTGCGCCGCACGATCGGCGATCACGCCGCGCTGTCGGTCGAGGCGCCGGCCGGCCTCCCGTCGGTGCGGCTGGGGGCGGGCCAGGCGGAGCAGATTCTCGTCAACCTCGTCGTCAACGCCCGCGACGCCCTGGCGGGCCGCGGAACGATCTCGGTGACGGTCGCGCGCTCCCCCGTCGTCCCGATCCTGCTGCTGCGGGTCGCCGACGACGGGGTCGGGATGGGCGAGGAAGTCGCCGAGCAGGTCTTCGACCCGTTCTTCACGACGAAGCCGCGTGGGCAGGGCACAGGGCTCGGCCTGGCCGCCGTCTACGGGATCGTCGGGCGGGCGGGCGGCCACGTCGAGGTCGAGAGCGAGCCGGGCCGCGGAACCGAGGTGACTGTCTACCTGCCGGTGGCCGAGGAGGAGGGCGACGAGGAAGAGGCCGCGCCGACCCGCTCCGGGCCAGCCGCCGCCGGCAAGACGATCCTCGTCGTCGACAACGAGGAGGCGGTGCGGCGAATCGTCGCCCACATGCTCACCAAGCGGGGCTATCGCGTGCGGTCGGCGTCCTCGGCGGCCGAGGCGGAGTCGGTGCTCGCCGACCCCGCGAGCGAAGTCGACCTGTTGCTGACCGACGTGCTTATGCCCGAGGCCTCGGGTCACGAGCTGGCGGCGCATCTGCGCGAGCAGGGCGTCGAGCTGCCGATCGTCTACATGTCGGGGTTCGGCCACGACTCGATGTCTCCCGATCTTTCGGAGGAGCCGGCGACCGTCCTCCAGAAGCCGTTCAGGGCCGAGGAACTGCTGCGGGCGGTCGGCGAGGCGCTCGGGGTGGCGGAAGAGGGAAGATAGGGAGGTGCGACGATCCGACCAGCGCCGCGACGCGGTTTTCGCCTGCTACCAGCGCGAGGTGACCGGGCGCCCGCTCGCCGAGCTGATCGCCGAGGCGCGGCCGTTCACTCAGGAGCTCGCCGAGGGCGCCGAGGCTCACCGCGATGAGCTCGACGAGACGATCGGACGCCACGCGCGGGGCTGGGAGCTGGAGCGGATCGCGCCGCTGGAGCGCTGCCTGATGCGGGTCGCCCTGTACGAGATCGAGTACAGCGAAGACGTGCCGCACGAGGTGGCGATCGACGAGGCGGTCGAGATCGCCAAGGAGTACTGCGGGGCGGGGGCGCCGGCCTTCGTCAACGGCGTGCTCGGCGCGGCGGTGCGCGAGCGCCAGACCGCGAGCGCCAACGGCGGCGAGGTGGGATGAGCCGGCTGCGGGAGATCTCGAGCCGCCTGGAGGCAATCGCCGCCGAGCTGGAGGGCTCGGAGGCAAGCGACGAGCGGGCCGCCGAGCTCGCCCGCGAGGCCGCCGAGCTCTCCGCGGAGGCGGTCGAGGAGGCCAATCGCCGCATCCGCGAGGCGCGGGAGCGCGACGATCGCTGAGCCGGCGTCGTCGCTGACCTATCCCGAGGACCTGCGCGAGCTGGTGGAGGGAGCGCTGGAGGGCCTCGGCTTTCCCACCGTCCCCGCCACCGCGGGCCTGCGGGAGGCGATGCGCTACTCGCTCCTGGCCGGGGGCAAGCGAGTGCGGCCGGTGTTGGCGCTGGCGACGGCCCGTGCGCTCGGCGCCGACCCGGAGCGCTTCCTCCCCAGCGCCTGCGCGATCGAGCTGATCCACACCTACTCGTTGATCCACGACGACCTGCCCGCGATGGACGACGACGACCTGCGGCGGGGTAAGCCGACCGCCCACGTCCGCTTCGGCGAGGACGTCGCGATCCTGGCCGGAGACGGGCTCTTCGCCGAGGCGATCCGGCTCTTCTGCGAGCAGCCGGGCGAGCCGGCGCGGGTGCTGGCGGCGCTCGGCGAGCTGAGCGCCGCGACGGGCCTCGGCGGCATGGTCGGCGGCCAGTACGTCGACGTGGCCGAAGGGGCCGCCGACCCGGAGGGGCTGCGCGAGCTGCACTCGCTGAAGACGGGGCGGCTGATCGCGGCGTCGCTGGGCGTCGTCCTGATCCTCGAGGCGGCCGGCGAACCCGAGACGATGGCCTTCCGCCGCTTCGCCGACGAACTGGGGATCCTCTTCCAGATCGTCGACGACATCCTCGACGTGACCGGCAGCGACGAGCAGCTCGGCAAGCCGCGCGGCAGCGACGAGCGACATGGCAAACTGACGTATGTGAGCCTCTTCGGCTTGGAGCGGGCGCGCGAGCTCGCAGCGGAGTCGCATGCCAGAGCAACCGCCGCGCTGTCGGAAGCCGGCGGCGAGACCGGCGACCTCAGGGGGATCGCCGACTACATTTTCACGAGGAACGAATGAGCGAGAAACCGCCGCCCGGGGACGGGCAGGAGCGACTGCTGGAGCGCATCGAAGACCCCGCCGACCTGCACGGCCTCGACGAGGAGCAGCTGACGCAGGTCGCGCAGGAGATCCGTACAGAGGTGATCGACACGATCGGCGCGATCGGCGGCCACTTCGGCGCCAACCTCGGCACCTGCGAGCTGGCGGTCGCGCTGCACAGCCTGCTCGAGTCGCCGCGCGACAAGATCCTCTGGGACGTTGGCCACCAGGCCTACCCGCACAAGATCCTCACCGGCCGCCGTGAGCAGTTGGGGACGATCCGCCAGTACGGCGGCCTGGCGCCATTCTGCTCGGTGTTCGAGTCCGAGCACGACATCATGGGCGCCGGCCACGCCTCCACCTCGATCGGCTACGCGGTCGGGCTGAAGGAGGCGATGCGCAAGGGGATCGGCGAGGACGGCCGCGTCGCCGCGGTGATCGGCGACGGCGCGCTGACCGGTGGCGTCGCCTACGAGGCGCTGCACGCGGCGGGCGGCCTGCAGACCCCGATCGTGATCGTCCTCAACGACAACGGCATGTCGATCTCGCCGAACGTCGGCGCGCTCTCGCGCTACTTCAACCGCGTCCGCCTCAACCCGCGCCTCTACCACGCTCGCGAGGAGGTCGAGGACCGGCTGACCAAGCTGCCGCTCGGGCTCGGCAAGCGGATCGAACGGCTTGGGCCAGAGGTCAAGTCGGCGATCAAGGCCTACTGGGCGCCGGGCCTCTTCTTCGAGGAGCTCGACCTCGCATACATGGGCGTCATCGACGGCCACGACGTCGGAGCCCTGCGCGAAGCGCTCGAGGAGGCCTTCGAGGCGGACCGGCCCGTCGTCGTCCACATCCACACCGTCAAGGGCAAGGGCTTCGGCCCCGCCGAGGAGGGCGGCCTGGAGGGGATGGAGAAATGGCATGCGGCGAAGCCGAACTCGATCGTCAACGGGGCGCCGGCGCCGAAGCCGGTGCCGGTCAAGGAATCCGACGCGCCCGAGGCGATCGCGCCGGAGCGGCTGGAGAAGCCCCCCGCGGCCGGCTCGCCGCCCCAGTACACGCAGGTCTTCGCCGACGCGATCGTCGCTGAGGCGCGGCGCGACCCGCGCGTGGTCGGGATCACCGCCGCGATGGCGGGGGGGACCGGGCTGCAGAAGCTCGCAGGCAAGGAGCCCGAGCAGTACTACGACGTGGGGATCGCGGAGCAGAACGCCGTGCTGCTGGCGTCGGGGCTGGCGCTGCAGGGCGGCAAGCCGGTCTGCGCGATCTACTCGACCTTCCTGCAGCGCGCCTACGACCAGATCGTCCACGACGTCTGCCTGCAGCAACTCGACGTCACCTTCGCGATGGACCGCGCCGGCCTGGTCGGCGACGACGGCCCGACCCACCACGGCGCCTTCGACGTCTCCTACTTCCGCTCGCTGCCGAACGTGGTGGTGATGGCGCCGCGCGACGAGGCGATGCTGGTCCACATGTTGCGCACCGCGATCGCCCACGACGGGCCGGCCGCGCTGCGCTACCCGCGCGGCGCGGCCGAGGGAGTCGAGCTTCCGGCGGAGGGAGAGGAGATACCGATCGGGACGGGCGAGCTGCTGGCGAGCGGCGAGCGGGTGGCGCTGCTCGGCTACGGCTACGGCGTCGCGGTGGCGCAACAGGCCGCTGAGGTGCTGGGCGAGCACGGGCTGCGGCCGACCGTCGCCGACGCCCGCTTCGCCAAGCCGCTCGACGAGGAGCTGCTGGAGCGGCTGGCGCTCGGTCACGACCTCGTCGTCACGATCGAGGAGAACGTGCTGCCGGGCGGCTTCGGCTCGGGCGTGCTCGAGCACCTCGAGGACGCCTTCGCCGACCGGCCGGGGGACAGGGCCCGCGTGCTGCGGATCGGCCTGCCCGACCGCTACGTGACCCACGGCAAGCCGTCGCTGCTGCGCGACGAGGTCGGCCTGACCGGCGAGTCGGTGGCGGAGCGGGTGCTGGCGGCGCTGGGCGCGGGCGAGCCCGCGCTGAGCTGAGCGGGGTTCCCGGTCCGGGTCCGGTTAAGACCCCTTGCATCAAAGCGCTCAATCGGTTAGCCTGCTGCGGCCTCCTTGGTAGAACAAGAACCGGCCCGCATCGCGGACGTTTCTGGGGTTACTACAGGGAGAGGAGGCGCGTATCTCTAGATATGCAGCGTCCGCTGGGCAGGCGGACCGCTGTCCGAAGGCCGCGGGAGGCTTCGGACAGCTGCGCTCGCGCTGGGCCAGCAATCCCCCGCGGTTCACCGCTGGGTCCTTTCTCCCCAGCCGGGTGGGGTAAATGTGCCCAGCGCTTACGAGGCGACGCGGAAGCGGAGGCCGGCGCGATCGAAGCGGTCGAGGCGGTCGGTGCCGAGGGCGGTCGCCGGGGTGAGGCAGCCGCCACCGGAGGGCGTGGCGCCGTCCTCGGCAAGCAGCAGGCCCGCCTCGCCGACCATGCGCGAGGTGGTCAGGTAGCCGGGTTGGCCGTCGCCGTCGACCTCGACGCGGACATGGTGATTACCGGCGGTGGAGGCGTTGACGGTCAGCCCCCACTTCCAGTCCTCGAGACCCGGGCCGGTGGGCCCGAAGCCCGACTGGGGCATCCGGCGTCGCATCACCGCGGCGGCGCGGCGGCGGACCGAGGGCCGCGAGCGCGCCAGGGCACCTAAGCTCGCCTGGACCGCGCTGAGCGCCCCCGCGGCGACAAGGCGAAGGGGGGCGGTCGGGATCTGATCTGGCACCGCCGCGCCCTCGCGGTAGCGGAACGGCGAAGGAGAGGAACCACGGGCCGCCGCGCCCAGCGCCATCGTGCGGTGGATCACCGCCGGGTTGACGAAAGCGCTTGGGGTCATCGGGCCGATGACGTCGCCCCTGGCGTTGAAGCGCGGTGCGATCGCGATCGGGCTTCGCTGACGCACTTC
Source organism: Solirubrobacterales bacterium (assembly GCA_036399875.1). Lineage (GTDB taxonomy): Bacteria > Actinomycetota > Thermoleophilia > Solirubrobacterales > 70-9 > VRUE01. The sequence goes on along the minus strand of DASWMG010000155.1, from coordinate 4,948 downwards.
GGAGGCGACACCCTCGTCCGGAATCAGGGCGGCCGGGTCAGCGACCCGCTCAGCGTCGGGGTCGTCCGTTTGCTCGGCGCCGCTCTGGAGCGTTCCGCCAGACACCGAGTCGGCGAGGCTGAGGCGTCCCGGTGGGGGCTGGAACCTGACATCGACGTCCACCGCGGCCAGCTCCTCGTCCCAGCGTTCGCGCGCCGTCTCGGCTGCCAGCAGCACCGCCAGGTCAGGCGGCAGGGCCTCGAAACCGGAGACCTGGACGACCTTGACGCCGGCAAGGGTCGCCCGCTCGTGGAAGGCGTCGATCGTGCGGCGAACGAACGGCATCTCGCCGGTGAGGTCCACGTAGTGGGTGCCGCTGGCGACGCAGGCCTCGATCACCGGCGTGCCGTAGAGCGTGTAGGGGCCGACCAGGTCGAGTACCACCTTGGCCCGCCGCGCCATCGCCGCCAGCGACTCCGGGTCGCCGACGTCGGCGCTCAGGACCTCCGGCGCCTCGACCCCGATCTCGGCGAGCGTCCGCTCGACCTTCGCCGGATCGCGCCCGGCGACCGCCCAGCTCGCGCCGACCTCCGCAGCCCGCTCCGCGAGGTACGCGGCGGCGCTGCGCCCCGCGATCCCGCTGGCGCCGAAGACGACGACGGAGAGATCGCGACTGTCATCGACTGGCTGCATGGCCAGTCAGGCTATACCCCGCTGACCGGCCGGCGTCAGTAGCGGCGCAGCGCCTCGCAGGCGATGCCGTCGTCGTCGCCGTCGAGCCGGTGCGGATCGCGCTGCGGACCGCCGTGCCGCTTGTAGAACTTCTGCGCGGCGCGCCAGGTCGAGAAGTCAGAGCAGTCCTTGTCGGCGGCCGTCGCCGGCTGAGCGGCGATGCCGAGAGCCAGCGTCGCCGTGGCCGCTGCCGCGAGAGCTTTCGTCTTCATTCGAGCCTCCAGTCGGTCGGAGACTCAAAAGGTACTTATCTAGGGCCGAAGACGTTCCCGGCACCCGAGCCGCAAAGAAGTACCCCGTAGCCGCCTCATCGCGCGATCCTACTCAGAGGATCCCAACAGAAAACGCCCCGGCGGGGGAGCCGAGGCGTTTCTGGGGTTACTACAGGGAGGAGAGAACTGCGACCGGCCGCACCACAAAGCGGAAAGCTGCTTGCGGAGCCAAATCAAATCCGGCTGAGTCCGATTGAGCCCGGCTGAAGTCGTGTTCGACTGTGGCACGACTGCGGCACCGCTCTCCTGCGGCATAAACAAGAAAAGTGTCTGATTCGCGTCAGTCTCGTACGCGATGATTCCCCCGTGGAGGAAATGATCGCCAAGTCAGTTGCCCCCCTTCTCGGGCTAGCCGTTTTCATTGGGAACCATCTGCGCAAACGCCGAGAAGGCCGTGCGGCGGCAGCGGTGGTTTTGGGCGCTCTGCGCGAGGCGCTCGGCAAGACCTATGAGCCGCAAATGCATCCGGTCCGGCCTGTGGTTGTCCCCTTCGCTTCCTATGCAGAGGTGTGGAGCGCCGAGCGAAAGACGCTGGCGGGGAAGTTGACGAATGAGGAATTCAGCGCCGCAGAATCGGCCTTCGGGGCTCTTGCTGTGCTCCAGAAGTCCGAGGAGCTGGGGCGCGACCTGCGAGAGGAAATCTTTGACGGCCTCCTAGATGCTGCGGGCCAATGCGAGCAGGCGCGGCGAATCGTCTGGAAGCACACCCAAAGCCCACGTGATCGAGTAGAGCGTTGGATTCGCCGACGAGTCGGCGAGCTGAGAGCAAGGCACGACCATCGGAAGCTCGGCCGTGAAGTGACGAGAATCAGAAAGCGGGCTAACCCTGCGTTTCCTACTTCGGTTGCGCGCGGTTAGAAATTCGTCTCCTCCCCTTCTTCTCGTCGTGCCTCGCGTGTCGCGGCTACAATTGAAATCTGGCCTAAGGCTCGCGTCGTTGCTTCACCGCATGTGCCGCGTTCCGATTGAGCCGCATAGCGTCTACGCGAACCCGGTTAGAGTCCGGGGGGATCGCCGAAAATTGGGGCGAGTCTGGGCGCAAGCGCTTTCGTCCCTGCCACGGAGCGCTGCTTACTAGGTGAGCAGGAGATCGTGATTTCGGCTAAGCCGCACGTCGCTGATCCTGGCGGGGAGGACGGTGCTGTGCGCGCGGAGGCGGAATGCGGTCAGCAGGTGCCGAGAGTAGTCAGAGGCAGGAGGCGTACGGGTCGCGAACGCCGAGTCCGTCCGTGCCTGCCCACGAAGCCGAAAGTCGGCGCGCCCAGGCCGAGTGCAGGGAGATTGAGGAGCGAACGCGGCTGTTGACTGCGGAAGGGCAACGCGCAGTAGCGGAAGCCACGCATATCGAATCTCAGACTGGCGATCTCGACTTCGCCGTTTTCCGCAAAGGCGTCCTCTTCGTCCTCGCGATCCCCGTAGTGGTCGTTCTTATTGTCCGCCTGCTCGCTGACCCTGGCTCTCTCAGCGTGGCTGAAGGCGCGGTGCTGGCCGCGATTGTGAGCTGGATCATCCGGGGGTAGGGCTACCCGAAGGACGAAGGATCGGGGACGGTGGCGGTCGCCTCTCTGTGGCACCAACTGTGGCATCGGGTCATCGCGGCCGGTCGCCGCGTTTCGCGCTCGACGCCCCGGGGAACCCGCGTTCCGCTTGCCAAAGCCCCCACAACAGAAAACGCCCCGGCGGGGGAGCCGAGGCGTTTCTGGGGTTACTACAGGGAGGAGAGATATGTATCTCTATATATGTGGATCCGTGGGAGGTAGGTGATCCCTGTTTGATGTCGCTGGGGCTGCATCGTTGGGAGGCGATGGAGCCATATGTGCGACGCCGGGGTCAGCCAAGAAGTCTTTCGCTTAATCGTCCTCTCGATCGAATCCTTGAATGCAGAGTACGAACATATGTGCGATTTGTGTGTGAGGCGGGTCACAGAGGCCGATCCGTGCCTGCGCCTGTGCCCTTGATCGAGTGTCCTACCCAATTCTAATGAGGGCCTAAACCTCTGGCAAGAAAGATTTAAAGCCGGGATTCCGGCGGGCCTGCTGCGGTGCGCCGGTACGGTTCTCGCGTGACCAAGGCGCGGATCGACGCGGTGCTGGCCGAGCGCGGGTTGTTCCCGTCGCGCTCCGCCGCCGCGGGCGCCGTCCGGGCCGGTGAGGTGCGGGTCGGGCGCGACGGGCCGGTGGCGCTGCGCCCCAGCCAGCTCGTCGAGCCCGACGCCGATCTGCTCGTCCACGCCGGCCCTCGCTTCGTCTCGCGCGGCGGCGTCAAGCTCGACAACGCCCTCTCGGCGCTCGCGATCGACGTGGCCGGCCGCGACTGCCTCGACGTCGGCGCCTCGACCGGCGGCTTCACCGACTGCCTGCTGCAGCGCGGCGCGAACCGGGTCGCCGCGGCCGACGTCGCCTACGGGCAGATCGCCGTGCGCCTGCGCGAGGATCCCCGCGTCGTGGTCATCGAGCGGCTGAACGCGCGCGAGCTGGAGCCCGCCGGCCTGCCGTTCCCGCCGAGCCTCGCCACGATCGACGTCTCCTTCATCTCGCTGCGCAAGGTGCTGCCAGCCGTCGCCCGTTGCCTCGTGCCCGGTGGCGAGATGCTGGCGATGGTCAAGCCGCAGTTCGAGCTGGGCCGCGAGCGGGTGCGCAAGGGGGTCGTCCGCGACGCGGGTGACCGCCGCGAGGCGATCCTGACCGTCGCGCGCTGCGTCGAGGAGCTGGGCCTGCCGGTCCGCGGCTTCGCCTCCTCCGGCCTGCCGGGGCCGAAGGGCAACCGCGAGTCCTTCGTCTGGTGCGGAGGCGAGGGAGAGTCGATCGCCAACCTCGAGGCCGCGATCGGCGAGGTGGAGCCGTGAGCACCGAGCGCACCGAGCGTGTCGCGGCGCTGATCAGCCACTCGCACCCGCCCTTCCCGACCGACGCGGTTCGGTTGGTCTGCAGGGTCGCGGAGGAGGCCGGATGGCGCATGGTCGCGACCGCCGAGGAGGTGGCCAAGCACGGCGAGTCCGCGGCCGGGATGGAGGCGGTGGAGAACCTGCCCCGCCAGACCGACCTCTGTGTGGTCCTGGGAGGAGACGGCTCGATCCTCTACGCGCTGCGCCACTTCGCCGGCAGCGGCGTCCCGGTCTTCGGCGTCAACTACGGCACCGTCGGCTTCCTCGCGGCGGTCGAGCGAGACGGCGCCGAGGAGGGGGTGCGGCGGGCCTTCGCCGGCGAAACGGAATCGATCGACCTGCCGGGGCTGCGGGTCGAGATCGAAGGCACCGCGCGCGTCGCCCTCAACGACGTCGGCTTCATCCGTCGCCCGCACGACCGCGTCGCCGAGCTGAGCTACAAGATCGCCGGCGAGGAGGTCGGGCACGTCCGCTGCGACGGCCTCGTCGCCGCCACCCCGGTCGGCTCCACCGGCTACAACCTCGCCAACAACGGCCCGATCCTCGCCTGGGGCGCCGAGGGGTACGTGGTCAGCTACATCGCCCCGCACTCGCTGACCGCCCGCGCCCTCGTCGTCGCGCCCGGCGACGTCCTCCACGTCGGCAACGCCAGGGGGCGCCAGCCGGTCGACATCGCGGTGGACGGCGAGCCGGCGGGAATGCTCGCGTCCGGCGCGGAGCTCGAGGTGCGCTTCGCCGATCGGGTAGGTCGCCTCGCTCAGCTGCCGGGCACCAGCTTTTACCACCGCATACGCGAGAAGTTCGGCCATTTGGCGGTCTGACGGGCGCGCGGAGGGACGGGTCGGTCCGCGCCCGTTGGTACTAAGGACTCGTGCTGCGCGAGCTGCGGATCGAGAACCTGCTGCTGATCGAGCGTGCCGAGCTGCGCCTCACGGGGGGCCTCAACGTCCTCTCGGGGGAGACCGGCGGGGGCAAGACCGTGCTCGCGAACGCGCTCGACCTGCTGCTCGGTGGCCGCGCGAAGCCGCAGATCGTGCGGCCGGGCACGGCCGAGGCGTATGTCGAGGGGGTCTTCGAGCTC
>DASWMG010000154.1:0-1622 GCA_036399875.1 Solirubrobacterales bacterium | reverse complement strand
GTAGGTGATGACTCCGGTGAGGCCGACGCCGATCGCCAGGAAGCTCGCGGTCTTGCCGTAGTCCGCGGTCGCCGAACCGCCGTCCCGGGACGGCCGGGCCCCGGGCAGCCTCTCTCGCAGGCCCATCAGTGGACCCGGTCGGGGGGCTCGTAGTGCGACGGCTCGACGTCGAGCGCGAGCTCGACCCGCCGCACCCGCTCGAAGACGCGCTGCGTCATCACCCGCTGACCGGCGAGCAGGTCGCCGATCACGCCGAGCGCGAAGAGTTGCAGGGCGGCGATGAAGAGGACCGCGCCGAGGATCAGCGACTGCACGTGGCCGTCGCTGTCCCCGTTGAGGATCCAGTCGAGCAGGAACGGCATCCAGGCGCCGAGCGCCAGCAGGGCCATGACCAGTCCGGCCGTTGCGAACACGCGCAGCGGCTCGTAGCGGGCGTAGATGCGCAGGATCGAGATCGCGTTGCGGCGCACGTAGGCGCCGGTCGAGCCGAAGAGGCGCGACTCGCGCGTCTGCGGGTTGACGCCGATCGCGGCCTGGCCGACCCCGACCCGCATCTTTCCGGCCTGGATCAGGCTCTCCAGCGTGTAGGTGAAGTTGTCGACGACGAGTAGCCCGAGCGCCGCCTCGCGGTTGTAGGCGCGAAAGCCGGAGGTCGTGTCGGCGATCTCCGTTCCAGAGAGCTTGCGCACAACCCAGCTCCCGACCCCCTGCAGCACCTTCTTGGAGCGGGAGAAGTGGTCGATGTCGGCCACGTGGCGGTCGCCGACGACGAGGTCGGCCTCGCCGGCGAGAATCGGCGCGACCAGCTTCTCGACGTCGGCGCCCCGGTACTGGTTGTCGGCGTCGGTGTTGACGACGACGTCGGCGCCGAGCTTGAGGCAGGCGTCGAGCCCCGCCTGGAAGGCCGCGGCGAGGCCCCTGTTGTTGGTCAGGCGCACGATGTGGTCGACGCCGATCTCGCGGGCGACCTCGACCGTGCGGTCGGTGGAGCCGTCGTCGATCACCAGCAGCTCGACCTCGTCGATACCCGGGACCTCACGCGGCAGGTCCGCGACCGTTACGGGCAGCGTCGCTTCCTCATTGAGGCAGGGGATCTGGATGATGAGTTTCATCGCCGCAGCAGCGTATCGGCGGCATCCCTGGATTCGGGCGATATGCGGGGAGTAGACTGGTTGATTGACTGGTCAGTCAACGATGGCCGCCTCGCTCACCACCACCGATCGCGCCCACCTCCAGCGGGCCCTGGAGCTGGCCGAGGGCGGGCGGGGGAGGGTCAGCCCGAACCCCTTGGTCGGGGCGGTCCTGGTCCGCGACGGCGAGATCGTCGGCGCGGGCTTTCACGCCGAGCTGGGCGGCCTGCACGCCGAGCGCGCCGCGCTGGAGGACTGCCGGGGGCGCGGCGAGGACCCGGCCGGGGCGACGATGTACGTGACGCTTGAGCCCTGCGCCCACCAGGGCCGCCAGCCGCCCTGCGTCGAGGCGATCCTCGAGGCGGGGATCGCCCGTGTCGTGATCGCATCCGACGACCCCTCCGAGAAGGCCGCGGGCCGGGGGCCGGGCATCCTGCGCGACGGCGGCGTCGAGGTGGAGTTCGCGGGCGGTGAGATCGCGACGGCGGCGCG
>DASWMG010000153.1:0-1759 GCA_036399875.1 Solirubrobacterales bacterium | reverse complement strand
AGGCGGCCGACGCCGCGGCGCGGCCGTCCGAGCGCACCGGGCCGGATCCGCGTGCCCTCCGGGAAGATGAGCACGCTGTCGCCGCGGGCGAGGATCGCGCGGGCGGTCTCCAGCATGTCCTGGTCGCCGGCCCCGCGGTCGACGGGGAAGGCGCCCAGGGCGTTGAGCAGCCAGCCCTGCCAGCGCTTCTCGAACAGCTCGACCTTGGCGACGTAGTTCATCGGCCGTCGCCAGGGCAGGGCGCCGCCGATCGCGAAGGGGTCGAGGAAGCTGCGGTGGTTGGAGGCGACGATCAGGCCGCCCTTGACCCGGCTGTAGTCGCGGCCCGTGTGCCGGTAGCGGAAGTAGGCGTAGAAGAAGGGCGTCATCGCCAGCCGCGCCAGCAGGTAGAGCAGCCAGTTGACGCCGTGCCGGCGCGTGTAGGCGTGGTAGCGCAGGAGGCGCTCTTCGGTCACAGAAGAGCGCTACACGGCGGCGGGACGACGGTTACCAGGCCGCTTCGACCAGCTCGACCAGCTCGTCGCGGTCGGGCGGGTCAGGGCCGAAGGCGAGTTCGGGGCGGGCGAGCATGCCCTCGATCGCCTCCTCGAGCTTCGAGCGGTCGGCGCCGAGGGCGGCCAGGCCGGGAGGGTCGCCGCCGAGCTGACGGATGCGACCCGGAAGGCAAGCCGGATCGGTGGCAAGCGCCGCGCAGAGCACGCCGATCTCCTGCGGCGCACGTGGCGCCATGAAGGCCATCGTGCGGGGCAGCACCGTGGCGTTGGTCTCGGCGTGCGGGCTGCCGCAGACGCGGACGAGCGTCTGACAGATGACGTGGTGCAGGGCGAAGCCGCCGGAGTCGATCGCGTAGCCGCAGAGGATTGAGGCCTGCGCGAGGGCGGCGCGGTCGCGGACCGCGCGCTCCTGGTCGAGGGCAGCGGCGATCAGCTCGGCGCCGCGCAGGGCGGCCATCCGGGAGACGGGATTGGCCAACGGCGTGTAGAGGGAATCGGCGCCATGCGCCAGGGCGTTCATCGCGCTCGCCCGTAGCTCCCGCTCGTCCTGGCCGGTCATCGCCTCGGGGTCGGCGAGGGCGAGGGCCGGCCGGACCATCCCCCGCACGCGGCTTTCACTCCCAGCCGGAAGCCGGTGGATGGCGGTCATCTCCGCCCCGGAGAGGGTCGTCGGGATGGCGGCCACGTCGGCGCCGGTAACCGAGGCGATCGCCTTGGCGGTGTCGATGACGCGACCGCCCCCGAGGGCGACGAGGCGCTCGCCGGTAACCGAGGGCAGCAGGCCGGCGGCGAGCTCGGGCACCTGCCCGGGCGCGACACGGTGAACCTGCTCCGCCGCCTCGCTCAGCGCGCCGGCCTTCCCGTCGCTCAGCGCCCGCTCGGTGCTGAGCAGCTCGAACGACTCGAAGCGGTGCTCGCGCAACAGAGCCGGCGCGTCCTCGACGGCGCTCGGGCCAAAGAGGACGACGCGATCGGCGTCGCGCCAGACGAAGCCTTCGCTCACCCCGTGCGGGCGGTGCGCGGGTTGACGACCGGCCGCAGGTTCGGCTCGACCTCAGCGCGCATGTGCTCGAAGGCCGGCGGCAGCGAGAGCTTCTCGCCGAGCGACTCGAGCGGCTCGTCCACGGTGAAGCCAGGGCCCAGCGTCGCGATCTCGAAGAGGACGCCGCTCGGCTCGCGGAAGTAGATCGATCGGAAGTAGAAGCGGTCGATCAGCTGCGTCGGCTGCGCGCCCGCCTCGGCCGCGCGCCGCTGCCACGCCTGGA
>DASWMG010000152.1:0-1760 GCA_036399875.1 Solirubrobacterales bacterium | reverse complement strand
CGAGGTGCTGCTCGTCCATCCCGGCGGTCCTTACTGGGCGAAGAAGGACCTTGGCGCCTGGTCGGTCCCGAAGGGCGAATACGGCGACGGTGAGGAGGCGCTCGCCTGCGCCCTGCGCGAGCTGGAGGAGGAGCTGGGGGCGATGCCCGCGTTCGACCGCGAGGCGATGCTCGATCTCGGAGAGGTGAAGCAGAAGGGCGGCAAGGTGGTCCGGGCCTGGGCCGCTGAGGCCGACTTCGACCCGGCGACGCTGCGCAGCAACAGCTTCGAGATGGAGTGGCCGCCGCGCTCGGGCCGCCGCCAGGAGTTCCCCGAGGTCGACCGGGCGGAGTGGTTCGGGCTCGAGGAGGCGCGGCGCCGCCTCCTGGCCGCCCAATCGTCCTTCCTCGACCGGCTGGAGGAGCTGCTGGACGGCCGCCGCCGAGGCTCGTCCGGCGACGTGTGAGCCGGGGTCGCGGCGGGAATAGGACGCCGATGGAGAGAATGAGCGTCGATGCCTGAGCTCGTCCTAGGCCCGTTGCTGCGCTACGTCTCCGAAACCGAGGCCACGGTCTGGGTGGAGACCGACGGCCCCTGCGAGGTCGAGGTGCTGGGCCGCCGCGAGCCGACCTTCGGCGTCGCGGGCCATCACTACGCGCTGGTGCGGATCGAGGGCCTGGAGCCGGGCGGCTTCTACGAGTACGAGGTCGCCCTCGATGGCGAGCGGCGCTGGCCGCTCCCCGACCACGACCTGCCGCCGAGCGCGATCCGCACCTTCAGCCCCGGCAAGGCCGTCGACATCTGCTTCGGATCCTGCCGCGTCGCCGTGCCGCATGAGGAGCCCTACACCAAGCCCAAAGACGAGCACGAAGACGGGCACGAGCTCGACGCGCTCTACGTCCTCGCCAAGCAGATGATCCGCGACGACCGCGACAACTGGCCCGAGCTGCTCTTCCTGCTCGGCGACCAGATCTACGTGGATGAGGGCTCGCCCGCGGTCCGCGAGCGGATTCGCGCCAAACGCGACACGAGTCAGCCGCCCGGCGAGGAGGTCATCGACTTCGAGGAGTACACCTGGCTCTACCAGGAGTCCTGGCAAGACCCGCTGATCCGCTGGCTCTTCTCGACCGTCTCCACCTCGATGGTCTGGGACGACCACGACATGAGCGACGACTGGAACATCTCGCGCTCCTGGCACGACGAGATGGAAAAGAAGGACTGGTGGCACGAGCGCGCCGTCGGCGGGATCATGAGCTACTGGATCTACCAGCACATCGGCAACCTCTCGCCGCGCGACCTCGACGACGAGAATGAGATTTACGCCAAGGTGCGCGGCAACGCCGACGCGACCGAGGAGTTGCGCGAGTGGGCGCGGAGCATCGAAGCGACCGCGTCCGGCACGCGCTGGAGCTTCTGCCGCGACATCGACGGCGTGCGGGCGATCTTCATGGACTCGCGGGCGGCGCGGGTGCTGACCCGCGAGCGGCGCTCGATGTTCGACGACGAGGTCTGGGAGTGGATCGTCGACCACGCGACCGGCGACTTCGACCACCTGCTGATCAGCACGACCGTCCCCTACCTGCTCTCGCCCGCCTTCCACCACCTCGAGGCGTGGAACGAGCGACTGTGCGACGGCGCTTGCGGGGGCCTCGCCGCGAAGGCGAGCGAGAAGCTGCGGCGCTCGCTCGACTTCGACCACTGGGCGGCCTTCCAGATGTCCTTCCACCGCTTCCGCCGGCTGCTCGAGGAGGTGGGGTCGGGCGAGCGCGGCAAGCCGCCGG
>DASWMG010000151.1:0-2154 GCA_036399875.1 Solirubrobacterales bacterium | reverse complement strand
CGTCTGGATCTACGTCCAGCTCGTCCGCCACCTTCGAGCGCCGGGCTCCCTCCGGCAGCAGTCCCTCCACGTAAGCGCGGCTGGCGTCCGGGCTGAACGGCTCCTCGCTCGTCGGCAGCGACATGCTCAGCAGTGCCGCCCCCGGTCCATGGCGCTCCAAGGCGCCCTGGGAGTAGGCCAGCTCGTAGTCGCGGCCGTGACCGACCGGCGCCAACGTGCCGACCCGCTCGCCGTAGAGGTAGACGTCAAGACTCAATTCGGTCCTCCCAGAGTCGTACTCGGGTCTCTCCCGTTCTTGACTCTAAACCGGGGACGGGGCCCTGTACAGGGCCAGCTACAGCCAGCCGTACGTTCGGCCGCGGCCAGCCGAGCGCTCGCGCTTGGTCAGCCGTAGCGCTTGCCCGTGATCGCGCGCAGCTTGGCGCGATCGTGGCGAGCCTGGACGCGGCGCACGGTTCCCGAGCGGGAGCGCATGACGAGCGATTCGGTGCTGGCGCCGGGACCGCGGTAGCGGACCCCCTGGAGCACGTCGCCGTCGGTGACGCCGGTGGCCGAGAAGAAGACGTCGTCCCCGGAGCAGAGGTCGTGGCAGGTGAGCACCCGGTCGAGGTCGTAGCCGGCGTCCAGCGCGGCGCTCCGCTCCTCGTCGTTGCGGGGCCAAAGGCGCGCAAGCAGCTGGCCTCCCATCGACTTCAGGGCAGCCGCCGAGAGCACACCCTCCGGCGTGCCGCCGATCCCCCAGAGCAGGTCGACGGGCGAGCGGTCGCTGACGGCGAGCAGGGCCGCCGAGACGTCGCCGTCGGTGATGAGTCGGATGCGGGCGCCCGCCTCACGCACCTCGCGCATCGCGTCCTCGTGACGGGGCCGGTCGAGCATGACGACCGTGACGTCGCCGACGCTGCCGCCCTTGCGATCGGCGACCAGCTTCACGGTCTCGACCAGGGGACGATCGAGGTCGAGCAGGTCGGCGATCTCCTCCCCGCCAGCGAGCTTTTCCATGTAGACGCAGGGGCCGGGATCGAACATCGAGCCGCGCTCGGCAAGGGCGATCACGGCCAGGGCGCTGGGCATCCCGAGCGCGCAGAGGCGGGTGCCCTCGAGCGGGTCGACGGCGATGTCGACGACGGGCGGGGTGCCGTCGCCGATCTGCTCGCCGTTGTAGAGCATCGGCGCCTCGTCCTTCTCCCCCTCGCCGATCACGACGACGCCGTCCATCGAGACCGAGCCGAGCACGTGGCGCATCGCGTCGACCGCCGCCTGGTCGGCGGCGATCTTGTCTCCGCGCCCGACCCACCGGGCCGCCGCTAACGCGGCGGCCTCGGTGACTCGGACCAGCTCGAGGGCTAGGTTGCGGTCGGGCTTGGCGGGTCCGGGCGCGAGGTCTGGCGGGGTCTCGCCCATTCGGCGCCGCAGGCTACCCGAGCGGGCTCAACGGCGTTTCTTCGCCGGCACGAGCACCACTTTCCGCACGGTCGTCTTGCTGGCTCCGAACGCATCGGTCGCGGTGACCGTCGCCGTCGCCTTGAGCTTGCCTTTTTTCAGCAGTTTCAGGGCGCGTGCCTTGAGCGGCACCCTGACCACCTTTGCTTTGCCCGCAGCGAGGGAGAACGACGCGCTCCCGAACTTCGGCTTGCGACCTTTCGCGGACGCCTTGCCTTTTTTGCCGCCCTTGGAGCCGGTGAGGACGAGGCGGCCTTTGCAGGCGACCTGGCTCACGAGCTTCACGAGCGCCTTGCCTTTTTTGTTGACCTTGATTTTGCGCGGAATTTTCACGCCGGCGAACTGAGGCGCCGTCGTGAAGGTCATGTCGGCGCCAGCCGTTTCGAAGCCGACCTGGTTGCTGGCCACGATCCGGTAGTGATAGGTCGTGTTCGGCGCGAGCCCGGAGGCGACCGCCGAGAGGGCGTGGTCGGTCGAGTCCGAGCCGACGCTGGCGGCCGGCACCGGGATGGTGGTCCCGTACGCGGTCGTCGTTCCGAGCTGGAATTGGTACACGGTCGCGCTGCCGTTCGGGTTGACGCTGCCGTTCAAGGTCGCGCTGGTGGGCGTGACCGCGGTGGCGGCAGCCGTGGTTGCCGAGGGCGCCTGAATTTTGGTGATGACGCCCGGCGCTCCGGTCGCGTCGGGGCTCGGATCGCCGAACCCGTAGGGGCC
>DASWMG010000150.1:0-5675 GCA_036399875.1 Solirubrobacterales bacterium | reverse complement strand
CTCGGTGCGCCAGGGTTGGAGTGCCGCCCGCAGCCAGGGCGTACCCCGCCGCCGGCCCCGCGTGAGGATCCGATCCACCTCGTGGACGTCCAGCTGTCGCTTCACGGCCGCTTGCTCGATGAGGCGGCGAAGGGTGATCGGCCCGGTTCGTCCAGCCATGTCCACAAGCGTTCGGGAGACCGTCGTGCAGGGAATTCCGTCGCGAACCACGATCTCGGCTGGGGACGGACGAAGCACGTTGTGCCAGCGGATTCCCTCGATCCTTCGGCCTCCGCGCCGTGGGGTGATCAGGTCGATCCATTCGGTGCGCTTGTCCCAGAGGCCCAGCAGCTCGGCGGCGCTACCGTGCGAGAGCACCGCGCCGTCGCCTGAGGCCAATACCGCGGCGGACATCAGCCCGCGGCGGTCTATGCCTTTGTGACCGACGGCAAACGTTCCGCGAAACAGCCTGTACAGGCTGCCGGCCTGCGCTCGCGCCGTGATCCCGGCTTCGCTCAGACCGAGATCGCGCAGCTGTCGGCGCGAGACCACCCCGTGCTGTCCCTCCGCCAGGCGAGCGATTTCACGATTCAGGCTTCCGGTGCGCTTTTTGCTGCTCACATGAGCAAAAGGCGCACCGGAGCAAAACTCGCCCCCTGGCGGGGCGAGTTTGCGGGTTAAATCGTGCCGGGGGTCGCGGTCGGCGGGGCGTTGCGGCCGCCGCGGCGGGGCTTGACCGCCGACTCCAGGTCCTCCCGCGTGAAGCTGCCGACGGTCTCGCCGTCGAGCGCGTAGCGGTAGAGCGCGACGCCGAAGATCCCGCTCAGGGCGCTGCTGATCAGCATCCCGATCGCGAAGCCGATCACGCCGAGGACGACGAGCAGGGCGCCGACGAAGCTGGCGGAGGCCCAGAAGACGACGCCGGCGCCGACGAGCAGGAGGCTCGGCAGCATCACGAGCAGGAAGACGGCGCCGCCGATCGCGACGTTGCCGGTGATCTGCTCGCCCCAGCGCGAGCGGAAGAGCCCCGTCGAGCGCTTGATCGTGGCGAACGGCCCGGTGCCCTCGAAGGCGATCACGGGCGCCGCCAGGAAGGTGATCAGCGACCAGCCGACGGCGAGCAGGCGGCCGACGATCTGGCCGGCCCAGCCCTGGTTCTCGAGCGCGCTCAGGACCAGCCCGACGACCGTCGAAACCGCCGCCCAGCCGGCGATCTGCGAGAAGCGGCTGCGCGCCACCTCGAGCCCGTCGCCGACGCTCGCCTCGCGGCCGTGGAAGATCATGTCGGCGCAGGCGGCGAGCGCGACGCTGAAGTACATGCCGACCAGCGCCAGCAGGTAGAAGCCGATCACGGCCAGCGGCCCGCCGAGCGCCACCTCGCCGTCGTCGATCAGGTAGAGACCCGGCCCGACGACGATCACGGCGCAGAGGATCGTCGCCACCGCCCCGTAGAGCGGGAAGCGCAGCAGGGCGCGGTGCTCGCGCAGCAGCGCCCAGCTCTTCTTGGTCAGCTCCCAACCGCTTTTCATCCGGCGCATCGCAGTTCTCCAATCAGGCGGGGCTCGCCAGTCCGGGGGTTCTCTCGATCCCTCTTCCCTCGAAGTACTCCCACTCCTGCTCGCCGAGCTCGGTCGAGGGCGGGTCGCCGTAGACCCACTCGCGCATGATCCGGTGCCAGTTGCGCTTCGCGTTGAGCTGGCCCAGCACCGCGACGACGCCGATTTCCATCCGCCGTCCCATCAGCTCCTCGGCCGGGATCGACTCGCGCCGCATCAGGTCGAAGTACTCCGAGCGCGGGTCATTGGTCGACTCGATGATCTTCATCACCCGCCGCGAGGTGATCTCGATCTCGCGGTCCTCGACGTACCAGCCGCCGACCGCGCGCATGTGCTCCATCAGCCGCTCCGCGTCGAGCTTGGACGGGTGCTTGATGAAGCCGAGGTCGTGCAGCGCCGTCCGGAACGCCTCCGGGTCGTCGCGCGAGGCGGCGTCGAAGGCGCGCTGCTCTAGCACGATCTGCTCGCGGTCGAGCTTCTTGGTCATGCCGAAGTCGAGGAAGGCGACGCGGCCGTCGTCGAGCAGCAGGTAGTTGCCGGGATGGGGGTCGGCGTTGAAGTGCTGCAGGTTGAAGATCGAGCCGAGGCTGCCGCGGAAGACGATCTCGCCGAAGCGGCTGCGCTCCTCGTGCGGCAGCTCCTTGATCTGCTCGAAGTCGAGCCCGTGGACCAGCTCGGTGACGAGGACCCGCCGCCGCGAGAGCCGCGTCACCACTTCCGGCACGTAGATGAACGGGTGGCCGCGGTAGGCGCGCGAGAAGGTGCGCTGGTTCTGCGCCTCGTACTCGTAGTCGAGCTCCTCCATCACCCGTTCGCGGATCTCGTGGGCGATCGCCTTGGCGTCGAGGCCGGGGGCGAGGACGCGGGCGAGGCGGACGATCGTCCCCGCGTTGCGAAGGTCGGCGTCGAGAGCCTCGGCGATGCCCGGGTACTGGACCTTGACCGCGACCTGGCGCCCGTCGATCAGCTCGGCGCGGTGGACCTGGCCGATCGAGGCGGCCGCGAAGGCCTCCCGCTCGAACTCGGCGAAGAGCTCGGAGACAGGTTCGCCGTCGTACTCCTCGAGCAGCACCTTCTCGACCCTCTCCCACGGCATCGGCGGCGCCGAGGTGCGCAGCTTGGCGAGCTGCTCCTGGTAGATCTCGCGGTACTCCTCGGGCAGGAAGTCGGTGTCGATGAAGGAGGCGAACTGACCCAGCTTCATCGCCGCCCCCTTCATCTGGCCGAGCGCCCCGACCATCTTCATCGCCGTCTCGAGGTGGCGCGCCTCCAGCTTCTCGCGGCTCGCCTCGTCGGAGCGACCGACGTTCGTCGCTTTGGTGCCGGCGTAGCGGGCGCCCTGCACGCCGACGATCGAGCCGAGCTTGGCCGAGCGGCGAATGCGCCCCTTGGGGATCTTGGCGTCGTCGGAAGCCATGCCTGAAGGGTCGCACAGGCTCCTGGGCGCTCCCTCTCCGCTCTTTCTCTATCCTCTCCCGTCCGAATGGCCCGCACTCGCGAAAAGCTCAAGGCCGCTCCCCGCGCCGAGTTCGGCTCGCGCGGCTCGCGCCGCCTGCGCCGCGAGGGGCAGGTGCCCGGCGTCGTCTACGGCGGCGGCAAGGACGCGCGGCCCTTCCAGGTCGCCGAGCGCGAGGTGCGCGCCGTGCTGGCCGGTGGCCAGGCGCTCTTCGACCTCGAGCTCGAGGGCTCCAAAGCGGTGCCGGTCGTCGTCAAGGACCAGCAGCGCCACCCGACCCGCGGCAGCCTCCAGCACATCGACCTGCAGGAAGTGAAGCTGAACGTGGCGATCCAGGCAGAGGTCGCGGTCGAGCTGGAGGGCGTCGAGACCGCCCCTGGCGTCAAGGCCGGCGGCGTGCTCGAGCACGTCACCCGCGAGATCACCGTCGAAGCGCTGCCGACCGAGATTCCCGAGCGGATCGTCGCCGACGTCTCGGCGATGGAGATCAACGACACCTTCCAGCTCTCGGCGCTGACTCCGCCCGAGGGCGTCACCTTCGTCGCCGACGACCTCGACGAGGTCCTGATCGCCAGCCTCTCGCCGCCCCGCGTCGAAGAAGAGCCCGAGACCACCGTCGAGGAGGAGACCGAGCTCGTCGGCGAGGAGGGTGAGGCCCCGGCCGCCGACGAGGGTGGCGAGGGCGAGGGCGGCGACTCGGGCGATTCCGGCGGCGAGTAGCCGCCGGGCAGCGCCATGTCGATCTTCCGCCGCCGTGCCGATGGCGGCGATGGGGACGAGCCCGCGGGCGGCGACCGCATCCTGATCGTCGGCCTCGGCAATCCCGGAGCCGAGCACGCCGCGACCCGCCACAACGTCGGCTTCGAGATCGGCGCCGAGCTCTCGCGCCGCTGGGACCTGCCGCGGGCCAAGCAGAAGTTCGGCGGGCTGCTGGCGGAAGGGCGCATTCGCCCGGGCGGCCCCCGCGTCGCGATCCTGCTGCCGCAGACCTACATGAACGCCTCGGGCGACTCGGTCGGGCCGGCGCGCGGCTCGCTCAAGGCGCCGCTCGACCGAGTCGTCGTCCTCCACGACGAGATCGACCTGCCGTTCGGCGAGGTGCAGGCGCGGCTCGGCGGCGGCCTGGCCGGCCACAACGGGCTGAAGAGCCTGGAGCGCGGGCTGGGCTCGCGCGATTTCTGGCGCGTGCGGGCGGGGGTGGGGAGGCCCGACTCGACCGACCCCGAGATCGTCTCCGCCTACGTGCTGGGCCGCTTCCGCGAGCCGCGCGAGGAGGTCGCGGCGCTGATCGAGCGCGCCGCCGACGAGGCCGAGCGCCTGGTCGAACGGCTAGGTTCCGCGGCCGATGAGTGACGGTGGGGTCGCATGACTGACGAGAGCGCCGACGCGCGCACCTCCTACGCGGTCGGCGAGGCCGGCGTCGCCGTGCTGCGCCTGGAGCGCGCCAAGGCGCGCAACGCGATCGACACCCGGATGCTGGTCGAGATGCTGGAGCACCTGGCCGCCGCCCGCGATGACGAGGCGGTCCGCGTCCTCGTGGTCAGCTCGGCCGACCACATGGGCCTCTCGGCCGGCGCCGACGTCAAGGAGGAACTCGACGCCGAGGGCAAGGTGCGGCGCATGCAACTCTTCGCCGACCTCTACGACGCGATCGTCGCCTTCCCGAAGCCGACGATCGCCGTCTGCCACGGCGACGTGGTCGGCGGCGGCGCCGAGATCGCGATCGGCTGCGACATGCGCGTCGCCGGCGCCAACCTTCGGCTGCGCTTTCCCGGCGCCGCGCTCGGGGTGCCGGTCGGGCCGGCGCGCCTCGTCAGCCTCTGCGGCCTCGCCGCCGCCAAGTACCTGCTGCTCACCTCCAGCACGATCGGCGCCGACGAGGCGCTGCGGCTCGGCATCGTCAACAGGGTCGCCCCCGCCGCCGCCACCGAGGACGCCGCCCTCGACCTGGCCGCCAAGGTGGCCGCCCACCCGCCCGAGGCGGTCGCCCGCCTCAAGGCGATGCTGCACGAGTGGGACGACGTCGAGGGCCGCTCCCGAGCCGAGGGCGTCGGCCAGGTCGAGTGGCAGCGCTCGGGGCCGGGCTTGCCGTCCGCGCCGGGGGGAGGATAGGGTCGTTTTCATGCTCACCTTCGCCATCGCCGCGCTGCGGCGCACCGTGTCCCTGTCCGCCCTCGTCCTGGCCCTCGCCGCCCTCCTCGCGATGCCGGCCGGGGCCGCCGGGGCGACCTACACCGTCGACACCGTCGCCGACGAACCGGATGCGGGCGGCATCAATGGCATCTGCCTCACCGCCGGCTTGAAATGCACCCTGCGGGCCGCGATCGAAGAGTCGAACGCCTCGACCAGCGTCAAAGACACGATCGCCTTCGCCGCCACCTTCAATGGGCAGTTCGCCGACACGATCGCGATAACCCTTGGCGAACTGCAGATCACCGACGAGGTGACCATCGACGGCGACGGCGGCACGCCCTGCACCACGGACGCGGCGATCGGCGGGCCCTGCGTCGGCGTCAGCGGCAGCGTCGGCCTCGACGTGCTCAGCGAGGACGTCGAAATCAAGGGCCTGGCGGTGACCGGAGCGGGCATCGGGATCGCCGTCCTCAACGAATCCACCGGCTTCACCGCGACCAACAACTGGCTCGGCGTCAAACTCGATGGCAGCGCCGGAGCGAATACGACCG
>DASWMG010000149.1:0-4129 GCA_036399875.1 Solirubrobacterales bacterium | reverse complement strand
CTTCCTCGATGGCTTCAGGGCTCGACCAGGACTCCACCTTCGTCCTCTACCGGCGTGGGATCGAGCTGCTCGAGGAGGCGGATTTCGAGCAGGCGACCGAGCCGCTCGAGGCGGCCGCCCGGCGGGCGCCGGAGAAGTCGTCGGTGCGCGAGGCGCTCGGCCGCGCCTACTTCCGCTCCGGCCGCTTCGAGGCGGCCGCGACCGAGTTCGAGGCGGTAGTGGACAGCCATCAGGTCAACGACTACGCCCACTTCTGCCTCGGCCGCGCCCTGGCGAAGACCGGCCAGACCGAGCGCGCCCGTCATCACCTGGCGCTCGCCTCAAACCTGCGACCCGACCGGCGCGACTACCGCTTCTACCGCGAGCAGCTGGGGACTTAGAACGACTTCGAGCGAGTTGGGGCGACCTAGAGCCCGATCACGAGCTGGCCGACGTTGCCGGCGCTGAAGTACGGGCTGAAGGTGTGGACCTTGTCGCGGCGCTTGCCGTAGCTGGTGACGCCGTTGAGCTGGGTGCCGTTTTCGATCAGCCAGCCGCCGCCGCTGGCGCCCGGAGCCCAGTGGCAGCGGATCGCGAGCGTCGGCGGGCCGGGGATGCGATAGGTGACGCTGTCGTCGCCGACGTATGGCGAGGCGCAGCCCTGCATCACGGTCGATTTGCCGGGATAGCCGAAGGTCTGGAACTCCTGGCGGCGGCTGACGTCGGTGGCGATCGTGACGCCGCCCCCGACGGCGTCGGCTACGTTCAGACCTTCGGCGTTGGCGGTGACCAGGATGGCGCCGACGTCGAAGTTGGGGTTGCCGAAGCGGGCCCACTGTTTGGGCGCGAAGACGTCCTTGCGGTGGGCGACGAAGACCCCGAACGGGGCGGTGCCGCTGGAATAGGCGGGGACGAACTCGATGTAGTGCGACCAGACGCTGCCGCCGCGGAAGCCGCGCGGGCCCGAGTTGACGCAGTGGCCGGCGGTAAGGACGAGGCGGCGGGTGGGGCTGTTGATCGCGGTCGCCGAGCAGAAGCCTTTGGCGCGGCCCTGCCGCACGAAGAGGCGGCCGTTGACGGTGAAGGGCGGGGTGGTCGGGGTGGCGACGGGGGCGAAGCTGGCGTGGGCGAAGGGGTCGGGCAGGAGGCCGCGCGCCGCATCGAGCGGCTGGGCGGCGCGCATGCGGGCCGGCGTCCAGTAGTCGAGGACGCGCTGCACTTCGCCGGACGAGACGGTGGCGGCCGGGCTGACGCGGTCCGCGGCGGGCGCGGCGGCCGGCACGGCGAGGCCGGCGCTGACGGCCAGGGAGGCGACGGTCGAGGCGCGCGCCCAGCGCGATCGGGCACTGTGGGCGCGCCGCTTCATCGGGGGCTGAGGATAGAGCGCGCCGGCGCGGGGCATAGCGCTTGGTTGGAGCGTTCGGCTGACTTCAGCTGACCAGGGGGATCACGCAGCGGTAGTGGCGAGTGGCGGTTGAGACGACCGAGATGAGCGTGCCGGCTGCAGTCACCGTAAGCACGCCATACGTATCCGGCCCTGAGTACACCGGGACGTCCCCCGACCACTCATCCCCTGCGTGCAGGTTCACCCCCGGCTGTTTCGCGAAGGCCGCCAGGCCTAGCGCGTCGGGCAACATGCCGCCCTGGGTCGCGCATTCGGCCGCCGCGAGCGGCGCCGTCAGGGCGGCCGGGCTTGCTGAGCTCTGCCAGCAGGCGCCGGCGAAGAGGCGGGTGCCGGGCTTGCAGCCGGCGCCGTAGCCGTTGACCTTCTGGGCAGTGACGGCGTTGACCGCGTCGACAGCCGTCTGAGCGTCGCCGGCGCTGTGCGCGAAGTCGGCCTCGCCGGCGTGCGCGGCGCTCGGAACCTGCCCGAGCGTCAGCTCGTTGATGTCGGCGCCGGTCAGCTGGCTGGGAAGGGCGGCGGCCTCGAGCACCCCCGGCTTCAGCCGGTTCGCCGGTACCGAGCGCGGCTTGAGGCGATTGCCCGGCAGCGACTTCACCCGGATCGTCTTGCCGTTCAGCTTCGCCTGCTTCGCCGCGTACACCGTTCCGCCCAGCGCCACGAAGAGCGCCACGAGCGCCAGCACGATCGCGGGCGACTGCCGCCAGATCCCCTGCCTCATCTATCCCTCCATAAACACGTCGATTCCCAGAAGCGGGCGAGAACCTACGCCGCGGCCGGCTTCCCACCAAGAAGGCTGGACGGACATCCGGCAATATGCCGGATTGCTCAACAATTGCCCCCGAATAGGATGCGGCCGGTGAGGCGACTCTCTTATCCGCTCCGTCGCTGGCCGAGAACGAGTCGGCTCGTCTTGGCGATCGCCGGTCTCCTCGTCTCCGCGGTCGTCGCGGCGAACGTCCTCGTGGCGTTGAAGGGCGGCGACGCGACTGACAGCGTCGCCGACGCTCCGCACGCTCAGGCCGCGATCGTCCCGGGCGCGCTGGTCAAGCCGGACGGCGAGATGAGCTCGATGCTTGCCGACCGGGTGCGGCGGGCGGCCGAACTGTGGGAGGCGGGAGGGTCGACCGCATCCTCGTCTCCGGCGATCACGGCAGGTGGGCCTACGACGAGCCCGGGACGATGAGGAGGGCGCTGGTGCGCCAAGGCGTTCCCGGCCGGGTCGTCTTCGAGGACCATGCCGGCTTCGACACCTGGGCGACGATGGTGCGCGCGCACGACGTCTTCGAGGTGAAGGAGGCGCTGGTGGTGACGCAGGGATTTCACATGCCCCGGGCTCTCTACCTCGCCGACGCGGCCGGCATCGACGCCGTCGGCGTCACCTCGGATTTGCACTCCTACGGGTACCAGGGCAAGAAGAGCAGCCTCCGCGAGGTGCTCTCCCGGGTCAAGGCGGTCGCCGACGTCACCCTCGACCGCCCCGCGGTCGCCGGCCGTCCCGTGCCGATCTCCGGCGACGGTCGGACGAGTTGGGGACCGTAGCTCGGATAGACTCGCCGCCACATACGGTCGGTGGTCAAGGGAAGTCCGGTGCGAAACCGGCGCGGTCCCGCCACTGTGACCGGGCCAAGGACGCCGTGGGCGCGCGATGCGCCAGCCACTGGGAGCGACACCGAGCTCCCGGGAAGGCGCGGCCGACTATCCCGGAAGCCAGGAGACCTGTCCCCGGCCAGCCATGACAACCCTCGAGGAAAGGGTGGCTTAAATGCCAAGACTCGTTCCATTCCGGCTGGCGGCAACGTGCGCGCTGGCTCTCGTCATCGTCCTCTCGGTCGCCGCGACGGCCATCGCCAAGGGGCCGCTCGTGGACCTGCGCGTGGTCGGGAAGGGCGGCAGGGTGCTCGCCGAGAAGGAGGCAAGCGCCGGCCCGGTCTCGATCAAGGCCAGCCCGCGGGCCGACTGCTTCGGCCCAGGCACGGGCGGCAGCGGCGAGAACGCGACGGTGAAAGCGCCAACCGCGATGAGCGCGCTGGCCGGCGCCTCGAAGGCCACCGCCTCGCTGCGGCCGCTGCTGATCACCGACGCCTTCGAGTTCGGCCTCGGCCTCTGCGGGGTCGGCGGCAGCGAATCGACCAAGGAGCTCTCCTGGCTCTTCAAGGTCAACCACGTCGCCCCCGAACTCGGCGGCGACTCGGTGAAGGTGAAGGCGGGCGACGACGTACTGTGGGCGCTGGCCCCGTTCCCCTACCCGGATGAGCTCTGGCTGCAGGCCCCCCGCAAGGCCGAGCCGGGCAAGCCGTTCGACGTCAAGGTCTTCGCCTACGACGCGAAGGGCAAGCGCAAGCCGGCCGCCGGTGTGACGGTCAGCGGCGCGAGCGAGCCCACCGACAAGAACGGCGTCGCCGCCGTGGTGCTGCAGAAACCGCGGCGCCTGATCGCCCGCAACGGCGAGGACATCCCGTCCAACCGCGCGGCGGTCTGCGTCGGCGGCAAATGCCCCGGGGCGTGATGCGTTGAGCCCTGGCCGCGGCACGGTGGTCGCGATCGCGCTGCTGATGGCGGCGCTCGCGACCGCCGGCTGCGGACTGGGGTCCGGGGAGGAGGTCGGCAGGGCGTCTCTCCTGGTCACCCGCGACTACGGCCGCGAGGCGGTGCTGTCCGTCGCCGCCGAGGAGGTCAGCGAGTCCGACACGGTGATGCGGCTGCTCGACCGCAACGCCGAGATCGAGACCCGCTACAGCGGCGACT
>DASWMG010000148.1:0-9642 GCA_036399875.1 Solirubrobacterales bacterium | reverse complement strand
CGCGCCGATGCTCGGCAAGACCAACCAGGACGAGTTCGGCATGGGCTCCTCCAACGAGAACTCGGGCTACGGCGTGGTGCGCAACCCTTGGGACCGCGAGCGCGTGCCGGGCGGCTCGAGCGGCGGGTCGGCCGCCGCGGTGGCCGGCGGCAGCGCGCCCTGGGCGATCGGCACGGACACGGGCGGCTCGATCCGCCAGCCGGCTGCGCTCACCGGCATCGTCGGCCTCAAGCCCACCTACGGCGCGATCTCGCGCTACGGGATGATCGCCTTCGCCTCCTCGCTCGACCAGTGCGGGCCGCTGACCCGCGACGTCACCGACGCGGCGCTGCTGCTGGCGGCGCTGCAGGGCCGCGACCCCTGCGACTCGACCTCGGTCGGGATCGAGGGCGGCGTCGAGGCGCCCAGCCGCGAGGATCTGAGCGGACTGCGCTTCGCGGTGCCCAGCGAGCTGGCCCACGACGCGATCGAGCCGGGCGTCCGCGCCGTCTTCGAGCAGACCCTGGCGCGGATCGAGGAGCTGGGCGGGGAGATCGACGAGACCTCGCTGCCGCACTCCGAGCACGGCATCTCCGCCTATTACGTGATCGCTCCGGCCGAGGCCTCGGCCAACCTCGCCCGCTACGACGGCGTCCGCTACGGGATGCGGGCCGGCGCGGCGGGCGACCTGATCGAGATGTACGAGAAGACCCGCGCCGAGGGCTTCGGCGACGAGGTCAAGCGCCGCATCATGCTCGGCACCTACGCGCTCTCCTCCGGCTACTACGAGGCCTACTACGGCCGCGCCCAGAAGGTCCGCACCAAGATCGCCGACGACTTCCGCGCCGCCTTCTCGAACCACGACTTCGTCGTCACCCCGACCTCGCCCTCGGTCGCCTTCCGGCTCGGCGAGAAGACCGACGACCCGCTGGCGATGTACATGAACGACTTCTTCACGGTGCCGATGAGCCTCGCCGGCATCCCGGCGATCTCGATCCCCGCCGGGCTCGCCGAGCCGCAGGGAGGCGGCCCGCAGCTGCCGGTCGGCTTCCAGATCGCGGCGCCCGCCTTCGCCGAGCAGCGCCTGCTCGACGCCGCCTACGCGCTGGAGCGGGCGATCGGGTTCGAGGCCAGGCCAGGGGGGCCCGATGGCTGAGCTGGAGGCCGTGATCGGGCTGGAGATCCACGTCCAGCTCTCGACCAGGACCAAGATGTTCTGCGGCTGCGAGCTCTCCTTCGGCGACGAGCCCAACGTCCACACCTGCCCGGTCTGCCTTGCTCACCCGGGCGTCTTGCCGGTGCCGAACGAGGAGGCGATCCGCTACGCGCTCAAGATCGCCGCGGCGCTGGAGTGCGAGGTGGCCCCGCGCTCGATCTTCCACCGCAAGAACTACTTCTATCCCGACAACCCGAAGGCGTACCAGATCAGCCAGTACGACGAGCCGATCGCCGGCGCCGGGCGCCTCGGCGACATCCGCATCCACCGCGCCCACCTCGAGGAGGACGCGGCGAAGACGATCCACCTCGGCGGCTCGGGCCGCATCCACGGCTCCGGCGCCTCGCTGGTCGACTTCAACCGGGCCGGCACGCCGCTGGTCGAGATCGTCACCGAGCCCGACCTGCGCGGCGCCGCCGAAGCGGCGGCCTGGGCGCGGCTGCTGCGCGAGACGGTGCGCCAGCTCGGAGTCTCCGACGTCAACATGGAGGAGGGCAGCCTGCGTGTGGACGCCAACGTCTCGGTGCGCCCGGCGGGCAGCGACGAACTCGGCACCAAGACCGAGCTGAAGAACATGAACAGCTTCCGCTTCCTCGAACGCGGGATCGAAGCCGAGCTGGCGCGGCAGCGCGAGCTGATCGCCGCCGGCGGCACGGTCGTCCAGGAGACGCTCCACTTCCACCCCGAGGACGGCAGCCTGCATCCGCTGCGCTCCAAGGAGGAGGCGCACGACTACCGCTACCTGCCGGAGCCCGACCTGGTGCCGCTGGTGCCGAGCGAGGCGATGCTGCGCGAGGCGCGCGATTCGCTGCCCGAGCTGCCCGAAGCGCGGGCTCGCCGCTATCGCGACGAGCTGGGCCTGAGCGAGGACACCGCGGCGCTGCTCGCCGCCGACCCCGCCACCGCCGCCTACTTCGAGCGCGTCGCGGCGGAGGCCGAGGGCGTCGAGCCTCGCGTCGTCGCCAACTGGGTGACCGGTGAGCTGGCGGCGGCGCTGCGCCAGGACGGGGGGGAGGGCGCCGCCGACTCCAAGGTCGAGCCCGCCGCCCTCGCCGCGCTGGTCGCGATGGTCCAGGAGAAGAAGATCTCCCACGGCAGCGGCAAGACCGTGCTGGCGACCCTGGTCGCCGAGGGCGGCGACCCGGCGGCGATCGTCGAGCGCGAGGGCCTCGCCCAGATCTCGGACAGCGGCGAGCTGGAGGCCATCGTCGCCGCCGCGATCGACGCCAACCCCGAGGCCGCCGAGCAGATCCGCGCCGGCAACGGCAAGGCGATAGGCGCCATCGTCGGCGCCGTGATGAAGGAGACCAAGGGCCGCGCCGACGGCGGCGAGGTCAATCGGCTGATCAAGGAAAAGCTGGGCGCCTAGCTTGCAAGGGTCGGCCCAACGGGGTTCGGCCCCTCGAGGGGTTTGCCGCAAATTGCGGCATCTCCTTCCGTCCGACGCGTTGAAGAGACTGGAAGTGTCGATTTTTGTGCCTGATTCGTCCCGGTTCTGACCGGACGGTCGTGTAATCCCTTCGACACCATGAAATGTTCGAAAGGGACGCCAGATGCTGGCGCGGATCAGGTGGGCAGGTAGGACCACTTGGCAGTGGGCTCGGTCCCCGATCTTTCTCATCGCTGTTTCCTTCTGGGAGGCCGCCACTGCAACCGCGGCCTGGCAGTTGGACGGGCCCTCCGGCTTCTGGGGCTTGGCCGCCCCGGCTCTCGCCGTTCTCGCGCCAGTGTTCGCGGTGTTCGTGCTTGCCTTCCGGCGGGCATATCGCGAAGCCCCCGTGGAACTTCTCTCCGAGAATTTCGCCGCACTCGCCAAAAGCCTCGCGGAGCTCGAAGGGCAGATGGCAGCCGGTGCCAACCGACCCGACGAGGCGCAGAGCAGGCTCGCGCAGGCGATCCAGTCGCTCGAAGAGGCCGAAGCAGCGCTGAGGGAGGCCCTAAGGCGGCTGAGGGCGCTGGGCGGCCCACCGGATGTCATGTGAGAACCGGGGGGATTATCCCTTTGATACAGGGTTTGTGATAGCCTGAGGGCATGGTCAAGCCCCTTCCTGAGGCAGATCAGCAGGGACGGTCAGAGGGCGCTAGCGGTCTTTGGGGCGACTGTCGAGCGCGGTCTTCTTCGCAGCGTCGCGGACCCGTTTCGGGAAGAGCTTGCGCAGCGTCTCCGCGTCGGTCAGCTCGCGGGCTTTCTTCTTCTTGCGGGGCATCGCTATGAACCTTCCGGATCTGATCGAGCAGTTCGGCTCCGAGGACAAGTGTCGCGAATACCTGGAAGACCTGCGCTGGCCCAACGGCGTGCGCTGCCCTCGTTGCGGCGAAGACTCGACCTCCTGGATCGAGAAGCGCAAGCAGCACGAGTGCAACGGGAAGTCATGCCGCTACCAATTCTCGGTCAGGGTCGGGACGGTCTTCCATGACTCCCATCTACCCCTCTGGAAGTGGTTCCTCGCGATCTATCTTGTCGGCGAGTCCAAGAAGGGAATCAGCGCCAAACAGCTTCAGCGGACCCTCGGCGTCAGCTACAAGACTGCTTGGTATCTCGGGCATCGGATCCGCTCGGCGATGGAGGAAGACCAGCCGGTTCCGCTGAAGGGCATCGTGGAGATAGACGAGACCTGGATCGGTGGCCGCAAGCGCCAGGAAGAGCATCGGTCCAACCGGGATAACAAGAAGATGGTTCTCGGTGCGGTCTCGAGGGGCGGCGAGGTCCGCTTTGAAATGCGCGACGGGCCGGGACGCGAGTCCAAAGTCTCCTACCAGCGCTTTGTCGAGGGCAATGTCGCCGACAAAGCGGAATTGATCCTCACCGACTCCGATCAGGCCTGGGGCGATATGACCGACTTCGACACGGCCCACGAGAAGGTCGATCACGGCCGGGAAGAATGGGTCCGCGGCATCGTCCACACCAACACGATCGAGGGCGTCTGGAGCCTCTTCAAGCGCTCCGTGGTCGGCACCTACCACCAGCTATCCGCGAAGCACCTGCCGGCCTACTTGGACGAGATGGCCTTCCGCTTCAACAATCGCGACAACGCCTACCTGTTCAGAGACACGCTGCTGCGGATGATCGAGGGTGAGACGCTGCCCTACGCGGAGCTGGTCGAGGCCGGGGGCCGGCCCTCCTCATCTTCCTGAGTAGGAGTGGTCAGTTCCGCCATCATTTCTTCTACAGCCCGGTCGAGAACAGTCCTACCGCCGTCGCGACCGGTAGAGGCGGTGCTCTCGACCGGCTCAAGGATGAGGCTGTTCAAGATGTCTCTCTTGAAATCGTCGCGAATTGCCTGAATCCCTTCGGATTCCGTCTCTGCAATCCCTTTCCATGCTGCCCCAGCCAGCAGGGTTAGGGCGGCAGCGGCTTTCACCTCCCACGTCCAACCCGGCCCCGCTAGGGCGGCCCCGACCACGCCGCCGAGGAGCACAACCGCCAAGAGCCCAAAGCCACTCTTCCATGGGTTTTGGTCTTTGACCCTGGAAAGCCGTCTGTAATGGGTTTCGAGCTCACCCATTGGAATGTCCTCTGCTGGCTGGACGTGGCGCGGATTTCGCCGGACCCGGAACTCCGGCGAAATCGGCGCGGGGGACCGTGATCCGCTGTTCACTCCTCAGCCTCGTCTGGCTCGGACAGCAAGCCTGCTTTGATCGCGTTGACGAAAGTCGTATGCCCGCAGTTTCCACACATGACGGGGAAGGCTGGCGACATAACCTCGCCCTCAGCCACGGTGATCTCAAGCGGCGTTCCGACTTGCCACTCGACGTGCTGGCAGTAGGGGCAAGCCTGCTCCCCCCACTTGCTTTCGATCCACTGGATAGCCGCGTCGAGGCGCTTCGCATCGACCGCTTCCCGACGTTCGCGCTCTTCGCGAGCCTCGACAAACCGAGCAGCCAAATCCCGGGTAAGTTCTTCGAAGTCCGGGCTGGGGCTGGCGTTGCGAACAGCTTTTCGGAGTCTTTCGCTAAGGGACTCCGTCGCAGCTGACATAGCCGGGCTTTCGCCCAGCTGCTCCTGAAGCCGACGCGCCAGGTCACTGAGCGCTTTCGG
The DNA here is from genome assembly GCA_036399875.1 of Solirubrobacterales bacterium. Taxonomy (GTDB): domain Bacteria; phylum Actinomycetota; class Thermoleophilia; order Solirubrobacterales; family 70-9; genus VRUE01. The sequence continues at coordinate 4,408 of DASWMG010000148.1, read as the reverse complement.
CTGTTTCCCCGGGTCCGTAGGCGGCATTGACGCGAAAGAGTATTCGACATTTCCTCTCCAGAGCTATTGGGATTCCGTACCGCCGAAACCGCCCGGCTGCACCTCCCCGGGAGTCCAGACGATGCCCTTCAACAGGTCGCTGGGCGGCACGCCGAGCGCGCTGGCCAGCTTCATCAGCGTGTCGATCCGGGGCAGGTGGTCGCCTCGCTCCAAGGACCCGATCTGCGTCCTGTGGAGCGAAGCGCGGAAGCCAAGCTCTTCCTGGCTGAGGCCGGCCCGAGCGCGGCAGCCGGCGAGGTTGCGGCCGAACCGCTCCCGGACGCTCACAGCGCCAGGCGGTCGAAGACCAGGGCCGGCACCGTCAGCGCCAGCGTGTGCTCATCCCAGCGGAGGAGGCGAGAGCGGACAAGGAAGCTCACGGCCGCGAAGACCGCTGAGTCGTCTCCGATCTCTTCCTTGATTCGGTGACGGCTTAGGTGAGCGGGGTGGCGATCAAAGGCGAGTGCGAGTACGGCGCGTTGCAGGCGCTCGGAGTCCTGCGGCGAATCGGTTTCCTGCATCGGAAGGCCTGACCTTTCGGTGCCAGGCCGGGGGGCGTTAGCGCGCCGCCCCGGCCGCTTTGCGATTGGTCTCGCAAGCTAGGCCGGGAGTGCGACGGATTCTTGCCCTGTGTCAAGGGGATAATCCCCAGAACCGGCACTTTGTGACACCTTGTCACTAAGTGCTAGCTTGGCCGCATGGCCTGGAACGTCGTCATCGCCGGGGGTGGGTTTGGCGGAGCGATGGCGGCGCGGGAGCTGGAGCGGATCATGCCGCGGCAGTCGGCGCGGCTGACGCTGGTCAACGACGTCAACTTCCTGCTCTACACGCCGTTCCTGCCCGAGGCGGCGGCGGGCACCCTGGAGCCGCGTCACGTCGTCACCCCGCTGCGCGAGATCCTCAACCGCACCTACTTGCGGCTTGGATCGGTCGTCGGACACGACCCCGCCGCCCGCACGGTCGAGCTGCGCACGCGCGAGGGCGACTCCGAGACGCTGCCCTACGACCAGCTCCTGCTCGCCCTCGGCTCGGTCTCGCGCGCCCTGCCGGTCCCCGGCCTCGCCGAGCACGCGATTGGCTTCAAGACGCTCGCCGACGCGATCTGGCTGCGCAATCACGTGGTCGAAACGATGGAGGCCGCCAACGCCGCCGAGGACCCCGCCCGGCGCGAAGAGCTACTCACCTACGTCTTCGTCGGGGGCGGCTATGCCGGCCTCGAGGCGCTCGCCGAGCTGCAGGACTTCGCCGCCGACGCGATGGAGTGCTACCCCCGCGCCCGCCTGCACGGGATGCGCTGGGTGCTGGTCGAGGCGGCCGACCGCGTCCTGCCCGAGATCGACCAAGCGCTCGCCGACTACGCGCTGCGCGAGCTGCGCGGGCGCGGGATCGACATCCGGCTCGGCACGACGCTGGAGGAGGTGAGCGCCGACCGCGCCCGCCTCTCCAGCGGCGAGACGCTGTCGACCAAAACCGTCGTCTGGACCGCGGGGGTCTCGCCCAACCCGAGCCTGCGCGACCTGAGCGTTCCGCTCGACGAGCGCGGCCGGGTCCCGGTCGACGACCATCTCCGCGTCCGGGGCACGAAGCGCGTATGGGCGATCGGCGACTGCGCCGCCGCCCCCGATCCGCGCGGCGGCATCGCCCCGCCGACCGCCCAGCACGCGGTGCGCCAGGGACCGGTCGCGGCCCGCAACATCGCCGCCGAGCTCGGCATCGGCTCGGCCGAGCCCTTCGAGTACCGCAGCAACGCCGCCTTCGTCAACCTCGGCCGCTACAAGGCGGTCGGCCGGATCGGCCAGCGCACCTTCCGCGGCTTCCCCGCCTGGTGGCTGGCGCGGACCTACCACATGAGCCAGATTCCGGGCGCCGCCCGCAAGGCGCGCGCGGTGATCGACTGGACCGCGAGCCTGCCCTTCCGGCGCGACCTCTCCGAGCTGGGCTCGATCGGGCACCCGCCGCGCCTCGACGCCAAAATGACCACGTGGGATTCGAGTACCTCGTCATCGCCTTCTTCTTCGGGCTAGCCACGGCCATCATCGGCCGCGGCAAGGGCAGCTCGTTCTGGCTCTGGCTGCTGATCGGGGCGATGGTGCCGCCGCTGGGCCTGATCGCGGTCATCCTCTACCGCTCCGAGAAGCTCGAACCCGAACGGCAGTGCCCGGCCTGCGGCAAGGCGGTCAAACTCTACGTACAGGTGTGCCCGCGCTGCGGCACGGACCTCTTCCTGCCCGATCCGGCGGATGTTCGACATCCAGGCGTGAGCTGACCGGAACCTTGGGTACTAGGCGACGTTAGAGAGAGAGTGCGCCGCTTCCTCCCCTCAGTCAGCCTGCTCGCCTGCCTGGTCCTCGTTGCCACGGCGGTCTCCGCGCGGGCCGCGACGCTCGCGCCGGTCGGCACCTTCGAGGCGCCGATGTTCGTCACCTCCGACCCCAGCGACCCGAACCGGCTGCTGGTCGCCGAGCGCGAGGGCAGGGTCGTCCTCGCCGTGGGGACGACCCGGACCCTCCTCGCCGACCTCGAAACGTGGGTGCAGTGCTGTGAAGGCGAGCGTGGGCTGCTCTCGATCGCGCCGGCGCCGGACTTCGCGACCAGTGGGCGCTTCTACGCCGCCTACACCGGGAACGCGGTCGCCGGCGGTGCGGTTGGCGACATCCACGTCGATGCCTTCACCGTGGTCCAGGGCGGCGGACCCGTGCCGCTGCGCGAGCCGCTGGCCGCCATTCCGCACTCGACCAGCGCCACCCACAACGGCGGCCAGCTCCAGCTCGGCCCCGACGGCTTCCTCTACCTCTCGACCGGTGATGGCGGCGGTGTCGGCGACCCCGACGAAAACGCCCAGGACCCGAGCAGCATGCTCGGCAAGATCCTGCGCATCGACCCCGATCCGGCCGGCGGCCCGGCCCAGATCTGGGCCAGCGGCCTGCGCAATCCGTGGCGCTTTTCCTTCGACCGGGCGACCGGGACGATGGTGATCGGCGATGTCGGCCAGAGCCTGCGCGAGGAGATCGACATCGGCGTGGAAGGGGCCAACTACGGCTGGAACTGCCGCGAGGGCTTCATCGCCTACCCGGGTGCGCCGCCCTCCTGCGCCGCCCTCACCGGCTTCACCGACCCGGTCTTCGACTACCCACACGAAGGCAGCGACGGCGGCATCGACCCCTGCTCGATCACCGGCGGCTACGTGGTCCGCGACCTCGGGCTCGGCGACCTCTACGGGCGCTACCTCTACACCGACTTCTGCGCCGGCGAGCTGCGCTCGCTGGTGCTGCCGAGCACGCCGGGCGGGCTGGCCAGCGGCGACCGCTCCGAGGGGATCTCCGTCTCCGATCCCGTGTCCTTCGGCGAGGACGCCTGCGGCCGGATCTACGTCGCCTCCCAGGGCGGCACGGTCTACCGCCTTCAGGGCAATCTGGGGGGCGGCTGCTTCTTCCCGCCTCCCGCGCCGCCGCCGCCCTCAGTCGCGGTGACCGCCGTTCAGCGCCCGCGTCCGCTGGTGATCCTGCAGGCGCGCAAGCGGGGCCGGCGCACCGTGAAGCTGATCGTCCGCCTCCTGCCCTGCGCCGACCGCGGCGGCGACCTGATCTACCTCAACCGCAACGGCAGGCTCTTCCGGCAGAAGCGCCTCGACCGCCGCTGCGTGGCGCGCTTCCGAATCCGCGTCCGGGGACGCACCCGGTTCCGTGCCTTCTACGAAGATCAGCGCAGCCAGGTGCGGACGATCGCATTCGCGAAGCCGAGGCCGTAGCGAACCACCGCCGGCTTCTTCGAATGGCCATGGAGGCGGCGCTCGACGGTGACCGGAACCTCCTTGGCGGGGATGCCGCGCTTGATCGCCTCGATCATGAACTCCGAGGTGTGGAACTGCTCTTGGCGCAGCACGAGCTGGGGCAGGACGCTCGTGCGCACGGCCCGGTAGCCGTTCGAGCAGTCGGTCACCCGGGTCCGGGTGATGAAGGAGACGAGCCGGTTGAAGAAGACGATGCCGAGCTCGCGCGCCAGGTGGTTGCGGTCGGCCTCGCCCAGCACCCGCGAGCCGTGCGCGACGTCGACCTCGCCGTCGAGCACCGGCTTGACGAGCCGCTCCATCTCCGACGGCAGGTGCTGCCCGTCGGCGTCGAGCGTCACCACCACCTCGGCGCCGGATTCGACCATCAGCCGGTAGCCGGTGCGCAGGGCCGCGCCGCCGCCGCGGTTGGTGACGTGGCGCGCCACCGCCGCCCCGTGCCCGCCGGCGACCTCGTCGGTGCCGTCGCGCGAGCCGTCGTCCACGACCAGCACCGCGGTCTGCACGCCGCAGACCGTGAGCGGCATGCGGTCGAGCACGTAGCCGATGTTCTCGGCCTCCTCGTAGGCGGGGATGACGACG
>DASWMG010000147.1:0-5402 GCA_036399875.1 Solirubrobacterales bacterium | reverse complement strand
GAGGTTTGCGCTGCCGGTGTAGTGCTTGCGGTGACGTGCTTCCTATGCAGTATTCCCCGCTGAGGGCGATTTCCATATAGGGGGCAACCCCTATTCTCGCCCTGTGACGACCCTGGTCATCGTCGCGCTGGCCGTCGTCGCCGCGGCCCTCGCGATCAATCTGATCCTGCTGCTGCGGCGCTTCGCGCCGGTGGAGAAGCTGGCCGAGGACATGGAGAAGGTCGACCTCAGCCGCCCGGGCCCGGTCCTGCCCGAGTCGATCGACGGGGTCGCCGAGACCGAGGAGGTGGCGCGCCTGGAGCTGGCCTTCCTGCGGATGATGCGGCGCCTGGAGGCGGAGCGACGGCGGGCCGGCAGCGCCGCGCTGCGCGCCCAGGAGCAGGAGCGGGCCCGGGTCGCGCGCGACCTCCACGACGAGGTGAACCAATCCCTGACCGGCCTGCTGCTGCGGCTGGAGGCGGTGCGCGAGGAGGCGCCGCCGGAGCTGGCGCCCCAGCTCGACGAGACCAAGGCGGTCGCCAACCAGGCGATGCGCGAGCTGCTCTCGCTGGCGCGGCAGCTGCGCCCGACCGCGCTCGACGACCACGGCCTGGTCGCCGCGATCTCGGGCCAGGTCGAGCAGGCGCGGGCGGGCGGGGTCGAGGCGGAGCTGGAGGCCGCCGGCGACTTCTCCGACCTTCCCGGCGACGTGCAGTTGGTCGTCTACCGGGTGGCGCAGGAGGCGCTCTCGAATGCGACCCGCCACGGCGAGGCGGGGCGGATCGAGGTGACGCTGCGCCGCGCCGACGAGAGCGTCGAGCTGGCGGTCGCCGACAACGGCCGCGGCTTCGTCTTCGAGCAGTCCGAGAGCGGTCTCGGCATTGCCGGCATGCGCGAGCGAGCGCTGGCCGTAGGCGGCGAGCTGAAGATCGAGTCGCGCCCGGGTCAGGGGACGACGGTCAGGCTCCAGGTTCCCCTGTTGCCCGCTCACGGATAGCGGCGGCGAGCGTCGCTGCGACCAGCTCCCCTTCCTCGTTCAGCTGCCGTTCGGAGATGCGCAGGACCTCGTAGCCCAAGCGCCTCAGGCGAAGGTCCCGGGCCCGGTCCTCCTGGAAGGCGACTTCGCCGCGGTGGTAGAGGTAGCCGTCCGTCTCGACCACCAACTGCTCGCCGCGCCAGAGGAAGTCGACGAGGTCGCGGCCGACCCGAACGTTGACCTCGGGGCTCGGCAGCGAGTGGCGTCGGCAGAGCTCCAGGAAGTCGCCCTCCAGATCGCTGCGGGTGCGGTCCCCCTGCTCGGGGCCAAGCGGAAGCCCGCTGACCTCGGCCTGGCGAGTCGCGCGACGCAGTTCACGCTCTGGGAGGACGCGACGGAGGTCGGCGATGGTGCGGGCAGGCGTGGTGACGGGAACGCCGTGACGGAGGGTGACGTCGGTTCCAGCCAGAGAGCGGGAGCAGTGAATCGATATCCCCCTTCGCTTCTTTCTTCCGCCCGCGCGCCTAGCGAGGCGGCACTGCGATGACTGACGGCCGCTGCCCAGTAGGAGAGCGCCGAACCGTCCCGAGCCGCTGGTCCTCCGCCAATGGCCAGGACAGCAGCCATGCAGCGCCCCTCCCAAGAAAGCCCTCGATGTCCGACGGCATATACGCCGCGGTGAACGCGATGCAACCGGCCAGCGAGGGCCCGGCCGCGAACCGCGTCTTCGCTCAGGCCGAGCCGGCGCAGTTGCGCAATCGAGATAACGCCCTGCTGCCGACCCGCCGTTTCGGCAATCGACTCGTCAGGTGCGACGATTTTCCCGTTCATCTCACGGGTAAGTCGTCGCAGCCACGGGCTCGCCCCCTCCGCTGGGAGACTTCACCGCAATGAGGGTCCTCATCGCCGACGACCACGGCATCGTGCGGTCCGGATTGCGGCTGCTCCTGGAGCGCCAACCGGACATCGAGGTGATCGGCGAGGCGGCCGACGGCGCCGAGGCTCGGGAACTGGCGGTGCGGGAGCGGCCGGACCTGGCGATCCTCGACGTGCGGATGCCGAAGCTAACCGGGTTGCAGGCGACGCGGGAGATCCGGGCGCAGGCGCCGGAGGTGGCGATCCTGATCCTCTCCATGCACGACGATGAGCGCTACCTGTTCGAGGCGCTCAAGGCGGGCGCCTCGGGCTATGTGCTGAAGGCGCAGGCCGATACCGAGCTGCTGGAGGCGGTCCGGGCGGTGCAGCGGGGCGAGCCCTTCCTCACGCCCGAGGCGCAGCGGTCGCTGATCCGCGACCTGCTGGAGCGCGGGTCGAGCGGCGAGGAGGAGCTGACGCCCCGCGAGGAGGAGATCGTCAAGCTGGTCGCCGAGGCGCACACGACGAAGGAGATCGCCGCGATCCTCCACCTCTCCGAGAAGACGGTCGAGAACCACCGGGGAAGCGCGATGCGAAAGCTGGGAATGAGGGACCGGGTCGAGCTTGTCCGCTACGCGATCCGCCGCGGCCTGATCGAGCCCTGAAGTCGACGCGCCCGCTTTGCTTGACTACGGGCCTCGATGAACGCCTCCCGAGAGTTCCAGGAGAAGCGCTGGCGCGCCCTCGTCCTGCTCTGCTCGGCGCAGTTCGTCGTGGTCCTCGACGCCTCGATCGTCAACGTCGCGCTGCCGACGATCAAAGAGGCGTTGTCCTTCTCGCAGGACAACCTCTCCTGGGTCGTCAACGCCTATGTCTTGACCTTCGGCGGCTTCCTCTTGCTGGGCGGGCGGCTCGCCGATCTGCTCGGCCGCCGCCGCGTCTTCATGGCCGGCCTGGCGCTGGTCGCCCTCGCCTCGCTGCTGGCCGGCTTCGCCGCCACCGAGGGACAGCTGATCGCCGCCCGCGCCGCCCAGGGCCTCGGCGCCGCGATCATCTCCCCCTCCGCGCTCTCGATCGTCACCACCACCTTCAGCGACGGCGCCGAGCGCAACAGGGCGCTCGGGGTCTGGGGCGCGGTCGCGGGCTCGGGCGGGGCCGCCGGGGTGCTGCTCGGCGGCATCCTCACCGACGGCCCCGGCTGGGAATGGGTGCTGTGGGTCAACGTGCCGGTCAGCCTCATCGCCCTCGCCCTCGCCCCCCGCCTGATCGCCGAAACGCGCGAGGAGGGCGAGAAACGCGTCTTCGACGTCGCCGGGGCGGTGACGATCACCGCCGCCCTCTCGATCCTCGTCTACGCCCTCGTCGACGCGACCGAGGCGGGCTGGGGATCGACCCAGACGATCGGTCTGCTCGCGCTGGCGGCGCTGCTGCTGGCGATCTTCGTCGCGATCGAGCTGCGCACGCCGAAGCCGCTCGTGCCGTTCTCGATCTTCCGCATCCGCACGCTGACCGGCGCCAACGTGGTCGGCCTGCTGGTCGGCGCCTCCCTCTTCTCGATGTTCTTCTTCATCTCGCTCTACATGCAGCAGGTGCTCGGCTACAGCGCCATCCACGCCGGTCTCTCCTATCTGCCGCTGGCGCTCGTGATCATCGCCTCGGCTGGCATCGCCTCCCAACTGGTGACGAAGGTCGGCTACAAGCCGGTGCTGGCGGCCGGGCTCCTCTTCATCTGCATCGGCCTCGTCTGGTTCGGCCAGGTCTCGGTCGGCGGCGGCTTCACGACCGACATCCTCGGCCCGTCGCTCTTCGCGGCGGCGGGGCTGGGGTTCGCCTTCGTGACGACGACGATCGCCGCGGTCTCGGGCGTCGAGGAGCGCGAGGCGGGCCTGGCGAGCGGGCTGATCAACACCTCGCAGCAGGTCGGCGGCGCGCTCGGGCTCGCCGTGCTGGCGACGGTGGCGAACTCGCGCACCGCCGATCTCACTCCGGCGGGGACGCCGCCCTCCCCCGACGCGCTGACCGAGGGCTTTCAGGCGGCCTTCCTCGGCGGCGCCGGCATCGCGCTGCTGGGCTTCGTCCTCACCCTGGTCCTGATTCGGGGCGCCGACAGCCGCGCCCACATCGCGCTCGGCGACGGACCGGCCGAGGAGCGCGCGGCGGCTTAGTTCGCATAACCGACCGCTTCAGTAGGATTTAACTAATGCTGTTCTCGACGAAGGCCGAGTACGGAGTGCGCCTGATGGTCGCGCTCGGGCGCCAGCCCGATTCGGCGCCCGTCTCGCTGAGCGCCGTCGCCGAGGCGGAGCGGCTGCCGCTCTCCTACCTCGAGCACCTGGTGGCGCGGCTGCGTCGGGCCGAGCTCGTCACCTCGACCCGCGGCGCCCACGGCGGCTACAGCCTCGCCAAGCCGGCCGAGGAGATCACGCTCGACGCCGTCGTCGAGGCCTTGGAAGGCCAGATCGCGCCGATGGAGTGCTTCCACGAGACTCCCGAGGGCAAGGTCCTCTGCTCGCACGAGGGCGCTGGCGATCACCAGGCCTGTGCGACCAAGCTGCTCTGGACCCGGGTCCAGGGGGGCGTCACCAAGGCGCTCGCCGGCACGACGCTGGCCGAGTTGGTCGAGTTCTCAGCCGGCGGCGCCCGCGAGAAGGCGGCGCCGATCGGCACCGCTGCGTAATCGGAAACCCCCTAGAAACGGAGAAGCATGGCTGAGCTGGAGATACGAAACCTGCACGTGAGCGCCGAGGGCAAGGAGATCCTCCGCGGCCTCGACCTCGACGTCGAGAAGGGCAAGGTCCACGCCCTGATGGGACCGAACGGCTCCGGCAAGTCGACCCTGGCCAACGCGATCATGGGCCACCCCTCGCTGGAGGTGACCGAGGGCTCGATCGTCTTCAAGGGCGATGACATGACCGAGGCCGACCCCGACGAGCGTTCGCGCGCCGGCCTCTTCATGGCCTTCCAGTACCCGGTGGCCATTCCCGGCGTCTCGGTCAGCAAGTACCTGCGGATGATCCTCAACGCGCGGCGCGAGGCCCAGGGCGAGCCGGAGATCAAGATCAAAGAGTTCGCCAAGGTCGCCCAGGAGGCGATGCAGCTTGCGAACATCCCGAAAGACTTCTCCAGCCGCTACCTCAACGACGGCTTCTCCGGCGGCGAGAAGAAGCGCATGGAGCTGCTGCAACTGGCGCTGCTGCGGCCGGAGATCGCGGTCCTCGACGAGACCGACTCGGGCCTCGACATCGACGCGCTGCGGGTTGTCGCCGAAGGCGTCAACAAGTTCGCCGGCCCGGAGATGGGCGTCTTGATCATCACCCACTACCAGCGCATCCTCCACATGGTGAAGCCCGATTCAGTGCACGTGATGTTCGAGGGGCGGATCGTCAAGGAAGGCGGGCCGGAGCTGGTCGGCCAGCTCGAGGAGAAGGGCTACGGCTGGATCCGCGAGGAGGTTGCGGCGGGCGCCTCCGCCTGAGCGCGATGGAGCCGGCGACCGCCAAAGCCCCCGCCGCGACCCCGGCTCTGGATCCGGAGAAGATCCGGGCGGCCTTCCCGGCGCTGGCGCGCGAGGTGAACGGGCAGGCCGTCGCCT
>DASWMG010000146.1:0-1711 GCA_036399875.1 Solirubrobacterales bacterium | reverse complement strand
GAGCTCGCCGGCCTGAAGCCGGGCGCGGGTCTCGGCCTCCTTGGCCTCGCGCGCCTCGCTCTGGCGCAGCACAGTCTCGGCCGAAGCCCGCGGGACCACCACGACGCCGTCGTCGTCGGCGACGATCAGGTCGCCGGGCCGGACGATCTGGCCGGCGCAGACGACCGGCACGTTCACCGAGCCGAGCGTCTCCTTCACCGTCCCCTGGGCCGAGACCGCCTTCGACCAGACCGGGAAGCGCATCTTCGTCAGCTCCGCCACGTCCCGCGCCCCGGCCTCGATGACGAGGCCGAGCACGCCGCGCGCAGCGAGCGAGCAGGCGAGGAGCTCGCCGAAATAGCCGGCGTCCGAAGGCGAGGTGGGGGCGACGACCAGCACGTCTCCGGCCCGGCACTGCTCGACCGCGACGTGGAGCATCCAGTTGTCGGCCGGCGGGACCGAGACGGTCACGGAGCTGCCGGCGATCTTGGCCCCCGGATAGATCGGCCGCATGGAGGACGCGAGGAGGCCGGTGCGCCCTTGCGCCTCGTGGATGGTGGCGACCCCGAACGGCGCGAAGCCCTCGGCGATCTCGCGCCCGACGCGGGGCGGGTTGGTGATGACCAGGGTCATGCCAGCGTCTCCGTCTTGCCCGCCGTCGTCATGATGCGATGCCCTTCTCCGCCAAGTCATCCTCACCCGCGACCTGTTCGTCGCCGTGCCGACCGGCAACGCGGGGTGCCGCGGGTGTGGAAGCTCTCGAACGTCTCGAGAGGCCTAGGTCCTGTGGACTCTCGGGATTCTCGAATCGGGTGAAGCGTGATTCAAGGCTGCTTTTGGGAGGCGGCTTTGGGCGTCATGGATCGGCTTGTTCTCAGCGACGAGCAGTGGGAGCGGATCTCGGGCCTGATCATCGGCCGTCCCGACCAGTGCGGCTCGACCGGGCGCGACAATCGGATGTTCGTGGAGGGCGTGCTCTGGATCGTGCGCACCGGCTCGCCCTGGCGCGATCTGCCCGAGGTGTTCGGCGGATGGAACAGCGTGTTCCGGCGCTTCAGCCGCTGGAGCCGCAAGAGCGTGTGGCAGCGTATGTTCTCGGCGATGTCGGACGACCCCGACTTCGAGTACCTGATCATCGACTCCACGATCGTGCGGGCCCACCAGCACGCCAGCGGGGCAAAAGGGGGGCTCGCAATCAGGCGATCGGACGCTCACGCGGCGGCCTGACCACCAAGATCCATCTCGCCGTGCGAGGGCTCGGCTGCCCGGTCCGCTTCGTGCTGACCGCCGGCCAGACCGGCGATGCCCCGCAAGCGGCCGCGCTGCTGGACGGGCAGGCGGCCGAGGCCGTGATCGCCGACACCGCCTACGATGCCGACCACATCCGCGCGACCATCGCCAAGATGAGTGCCGAGGCGGTCATCCCCAGCAGCCCCTCCCGATCGCGCAAATACCCGCTCGACACCCATCTCTATGCTCAGCGCCATCTCGTCGAATGCTGTATCTCCAAGCTCAAGCAATTCCGGCGCGTCGCCACCCGCTTCGAAAAGACGGCCCAGAACTATCGCGCCGTGGTCACCATCGCCGCCATCGTCCTATGGTTGAGGTAAGTGTCCACAGGACCTAGCCGTTCGTGCGCTCCTCCTCCGTCCAGACGACCGCTTCCCGTCCGGCGCCGGCACGCGCCGCGCGCCGGCGTTCGCCACCTCGACCCGGTGCCGCCGGGCTCGTC
>DASWMG010000145.1:0-3891 GCA_036399875.1 Solirubrobacterales bacterium | reverse complement strand
CGTGTCGCGCAGGTAGGGGCCGTGGAAGCGGCCGTGCTCCCAGGAGCGGCCGGCGGCCTGGCCGAGGTAGGCCGCGCCGCCCCGGCGAAGCCCGCGGACGGCCAGGGCGCGCTGGCGTGCCACCGTCTCCCCGTCGCCCTCGAACCCGACCACGATCAGCGCGCCGTCGCCGCGCCCGCGCAGACGCAGGTAGCGGCCGAAGAGCGCCCCGGTCGTGCCGCGCGGTCCGGAAAGCGCCAGCGAGGCATGGGTCTCATCCTCGTCGGAGACACGGATCACCGTCGGCAGGCCAGGTCCCTGGGCGAGCGCCCGGACGATCTCGGCCCCGGCCTCGAAGCTCTCGGCGATCCAGCCCTCGTAGCGGCGCACCGGCGGCGCTGGCCGCACCCGGACGGTGACGTCGGGGATGACCCCGAGGACGCCCTCCGAGCCGACGACGACCTCGCGCAACGCAGGCCCGGCCGCGGTGTGAGGCGTCTCCAGGGTGCTCAGGTCGCCGGCGGGTCCGACCAGCCGCACCGCCGTCACCAGGTCGTCGAAGCGGCCGTAGCCGCTCGATGCCTGCCCAGCCGAACGGGTGGCGGCGAAGCCGCCGACCGTGGCGTACTCGAAGGACTGCGGGAAGTGGCCGAGGGTGAGGCCGCGTGCGGCAAGAGCCTCCTCCGCCTCCGGTCCGCGCAGGCCGGCGCCGAGGCGCGCGGTCAGCGAGCGGCGATCCACCTCGACCTCTTGCAGGCGCGCCAGATCGAGGCTGACCAGGCGCGAGTGCGGGCCGCGCAGCGGCGCGACGCCCCCAACAACGCTGGTGCCGCCACCGAAGGGGACGACGGCGACGCCCTCGGCGGCGCAAAGCTCGAGCGCGCGCCGGACCGCGCCGGCGTCCGCCGGCAGCAGCACCGCGTCGGGAGCCTCCTCCAGACGCCCGCTTCGCAGCCGCACCAGGTCGGCGTAGCCGCGGCCGCCGGCGTGGCGCAGCCGGTCCTCGGGCGAAACGAAGACATGCTCCGCGCCGACCGCCTCGACCAAAGCCGGCGGCAGCGGCTGCGGCTCGGGCAGCTCGACCTCCTCCAGGGCCGCGACGCGCCGCGAGGGGCTCAGCTCGCCGGTCCACTCGCGCAGCGCGCTCAGAGCCTCCGCGTCCAGCTCGGGCTCGACGGCCGGGTCTCCCCAACCCCACCACTTCGAGTCGCGTCGCGGGGTCACGGCGCCAGCGCTCGCTCGATCCCGTCCAGCGCCTCGTCGAGGATCTTCCTCTGGCCGCCGCGCATCATCGGCCCGCCCAGGCGCGACATGCCGCGCAGCTTCTGCGCCGAGGCGAGCGAGACCTCCGTGCCCTCCCCGTCGGGCTTCAGCCCGATCTCGACCCGCGACTCCCGCAGGTGCCGCTCGAACGGCGTGCCGTCGAGCTGCTGCTCCCAGACGTAGCGCTCCGGCTCGGCGGCGGAGACGCAGCGGTAGTCGGCGCGTACGCCCCGGCCCTCGGCGGTCGTCAACACCTTCGTCCACTGGCTGCGCCGGCCGCCGCTCTTGCGATCTACGCTCTCGACCCGGCTCGCCCGCGGCCACCAGCGCGGCAGGCTGTATGGGTCGGAGATCAGCTCCCAGACCTCGGCAGGGGGCGCGGGGACGGTCCGGCGGCGGGTTATCCGGGGCATCGAAGGAACTGGCGGCGGTTCTCTTCGGCCCTCAGTCGCCCGCGAGGCGGCGCAGGTCGCGCACGAGCAGAAGGTGCTTGAGGTGGCTGACCGTGGCCGCCAGGCTCTCGAGGCTCTCCAGCGCCTCTTTGCGGCGCTCCGGGTTGCGCGAGCGCAGCGAGGGCCCCAGCAGCGCTTCGAGCAGGTTTGCCTCGCGGTCGGCCGAGGAGCGGAAGACGCGCAGGTTGCGGGCGCCGACGCCGACCCGGGAAAGCTCGTTGGCGGCGCGGACGATCTCGCGGTCGGTCTCGTCGTAGACGGTCTTGCCGTCGCGCTTCTCCGGCTGGACGATCCCGAAGTTCTCCAGCTCGGCGATCAGCTCGGACCTGGCGCCCGTCTCCTCGACCAGCTCGTCGAGTCCCAGGTAGGCGTTCGAGGTGTTGACGAGGATCGCGCGCCGCACCGCGGCCCCGCCCGGCCGGCGCTCGCCGCCGCCGAGGTCGAGGTCGCCGCCCGAGGCCAGCTCCTGGCGGATCACCCGCAGCGGCAGGAACTCGTCGCGCTGCAGCCGCAGGATCGTCCGCAGCCGCTCGACGTCGGATTGGCTGTAGAGGCGATAGCCGCCCGGCGTGCGCCGCGGGCTGAGCAGCTTCTGATCCTCGAGGTAGCGGATCTTCGAGATCGAGATGTCGTCGAACTCGCCCTGCAGGATCTTGCAGACGGCGCCGATCGTCAGCGCCTTACGGGGCCGCGAGTCGCGCCGGTGTTGCTGCTGTTGCTGCTGCTCGGAGACCGCCATCGCTACTTCTCCAGGTAGCTGAGCTTGTACTTGCCGATCTGGATCTCGTCGCCGTCGGAGAGCGGGTGCGACTCGATCCGGCGCCGGTTGACGTAGGTGCCGTTGAGCGAGCCGAGGTCGTCGATGTAGAGGCTGTCGCGGCGCCGCACCAGCAGCGCGTGGTTGCGCGACACCGTCACGTCGTCGAGGAAGACGCCCGCGTCGGGGCTGCGGCCGATGCTGACGCGGTCCTCCGCGATCGTGAAGCTCTCCCCCGCCCGTCCGCCGCCGGCGCGGATCACCAGCGCCGCGCCCGAGCGCTCGACCGCCTCGTCGATGTCGATCGGCTGCATCTCGCCGGTTTCGTCGACGGTGTAGGTCATCGTCGTCGGTTCGTCCTTGCCCTCGGACGGACCGGCCAGGTAGGCCCCGCACTTCTGGCAGTAGTTCGCCCCCTCGGGGTTGACGAATCCGCAGTCCGGGCAGTGAGGGGCCATCGTCGCCTCAGGCCGCCGGCTTGTCCTCGGGCGGCTGCTGCGCCTTGCCGGCGAGGATGTCGGTCAGCTGCGCGACGTCGTCGCCGGAGATCAGCGAGTCGCCGCTTTCGTGCTTGTGGCGCAGCCGGTTGACCAGCTCGGCGCGCAGGATGTCGATCTTGCCGTGCAGGACGCGCCGGCGGTAGGAGATCTCGTCCTCTTCCTCGGTGAGCTTGTCGATCAGCTCTTTCAGCTCTTCGTCGCTGAGAGACCCGAGATCCGGAAAGGTGTCCTCCATCTCACTCCTCGCTTGGGGAGGCCGAGCCTCCGTTGGCCGCTTGCGGCGATTATAGGTCGCTGGGGGAAAGGTTCAACTGAAGGTTGAAGGTTATGGAGTCTGGGCGGGTCCTTGCGCCTGCGCCTCGCGCACCGCCGCCCTGCCGGAGCGGACGTAGAGGACGGTCGCCCAGAGCGCCATCGCCAGCCCCCAGATCAGCAGCGCGTCGGCCACCCAGGTGTCGACGAGGAGGGCGAGGAAGATGCCGCCCATGATCGGGAAGACGGAGATCCGGCCCGGCCAGTTGACGGCGATGCGGGCGCCGTGGCGGAGGCCGTACTGGGCGATCGCCAGCATCGCCAGCTCGCGCGCCGCGAGCGCCGCGAGCGCCCAGCGCGGCAGCAGCTCGAAGTGCCAGCAGACGGCGGCGCCGCAGAGGATCGTGAGGCGGTCGATCAGGGGATCGAGCAGGGCGCCGAGGCGGCTGTACTGGCCGGTGAGGCGGGCGAGTAGCCCGTCGAGGTAGTCGCCGGCCGAGATCAGCCAGTAGATCGCGGCGATCAGGACGCCCCGCCCGTCGTCGGAGTCGAAGGCGAGCACGAGGAAGACCGGCAGGCCGGCGAGCCGCAGGTAGCCGACTAGATTGGGGAGCGTCCAGGGGTTGAGCGGTTGGCTCTCCCCCGTCTGCGGCGGCGGCGGTCCGCTGCGGTCGAGGCCGAGCAGGCG
>DASWMG010000144.1:0-1793 GCA_036399875.1 Solirubrobacterales bacterium | reverse complement strand
GCGATAGCCGCGGCGTATGCCGACGCGGGGGGGGATCTGATCGAGCTCGGCGTGCCCTTCTCCGATCCGCTCGCCGATGGCCCGACGATCCACACTGCCGCAACCGCCGCGCTGGAGCAGGGGACGACCCTGGAGACCGCGTTGGAGGTCTGCACCAGCGTGGCCGAACGGCTGCCGGTCGTCCTCATGGTCTACGCCAACATGGTCCTCGCCCAGGGCGGCGCCGCCGAGTTCGCCGAGCGCGCCGCCGCGGCGGGCGCCTGCGGCGCGATCGTCCCCGACCTGCCGCTCGACGAGGCCGTGGCGGTTCGCGACGCGCTCGCGGGCGCCGGGCTGGCGCTGGTGCCGCTGCTGGCGCCGACCACTTCCCGCGAGCGGCGCGCCGCGATCTGCGCGGTCGCCGAGGGCTTCGTCTACGTCGTCTCGACCATCGGCACGACCGGCGAGCGTCAGGAGCTGCCCGTCGACCTCGCCGAGCTGGTCGCCGCCACCAAGGAGGACGCCGAGGTTCCGGTCGCCGTCGGCTTTGGGATCGGCACGCCTCAGCAGGCCGGTCAGGTCGGCCGGATCGCCGACGGCGTGATCGTCGGCAGTCGCCTGGTCCGCGCCGCCGGCGAGGCCGGCTCCGCGGAGCAGGCAGCGGAGGCGGTCGCCTCGTTCCTGCGCGAGGCCCGAGGCTTCCTCTAGGATGCCCGCCGCATGGGACTTGTCGTAGCCCTCTTCCTGGCGATCGCGGCCGCCGTCGTCTCCTACGCCCTCGGGCAGGGTGGACCGATCGCCGGCATGGTCTTCCTGACCGTGCTCTTCATCGGCGCGGCGGGTCGCGTCGCCCGCCAGACGCTCAAGCCCGAGTAGCGACCACCTGTAGGTACTCCGGCCGGAGGATCAGCGCCCGGTCCCCCGCGGTGTTGTTCTCCTCGAGGTACGCCTTGAAGTCCGCTTCCAGCGCGGCCTCCCCCTCCGGCCCGACCCGTTCGAACGCAACCTTGGTCGGCCCGAAGTAGGTGCGGAAGAAGTCGAGGAAGTGGTCGGCGGAGCGGAACGCCTGCCGCGCCTTGCGGCGCTCGATCCGCAGCTCGGAGACACCGTCGCCGAACAGTTCTCGCAGCCCCTCCTCGGTGCCCCAGACGAGCGGCGAGGGGACGCCGGGAGGGGGTGGAGCGTGCTTTGCGATCGTCATGAACATCTGGCCGACGCCGCCGTCAGGGACCCAGTTCGCCATGCCGATCCGGCCGCCCGGCTTGCAGACCCGCAGCAGCTCGGCAGCGGCCTTCTCCTGGTCGGCGGCGAACATCGCCCCGAAGATCGACATGACCACGTCGAACTCACCCTCGCCGAAGGGGAGGTCGGTCGCGTCGGCCTCGACGAACTCGATGTCGAGGCGTTCGGCGGCGGCCCGCTCGCGGCCACGCTCGAGCAGCGCCGGGACGAAGTCGGCCCCGACGGTGTTTCCCCAGGCGCGCCGCGCCGCCGCCAGGGCGCCGTTGCCGCTGCCGCAGGCGACGTCGAGCACCCGCTCGTCGGGGAGGACGTCGAGCGCTTCGACCAGCTCCTCGGCGACCATCATCACGATTCCGGCGACCATCGAGAAGTCGCCTTCCGACCAGGTCCTCTGCTGAACGTCGCGCACTGCCTGCAGATCGATCGACTCGTTCACGTTCCCTCCTCGTTTGAGTGCTCCGAACGTATCGCGTCATCGGCGCGACGGCCAGGGCTAAGCTGCGCCCCATGCGGATCGGAGTGCTCACCGGCGGTGGCGACTGCCCCGGCCTGAACGCGGTCATCCGGGCGAT
>DASWMG010000143.1:0-2471 GCA_036399875.1 Solirubrobacterales bacterium | reverse complement strand
GGGTAGTCCAGTATTTTTCTCCGTAGGTGATTGCGATCCGGCTCGTGGTCGCGTTCGGGTTGGAGCTGCTCTTGGTGGGCGAGCTGAAGGCACCGCCAGCCACACCCACGACCGCGGCGCCCTGTGAGTCGAATACGAGGTACTTGACCGCGGAGGTCCCGGTCGGGTTCCCGAGCGCTTCGATCACCGCGTCTCTGATGTCCGCGTAGGAGTTCGAAGGGCTCGTCACGTCGTAGACCTTGACCTGTCCCGCTTCGCACTCGACGACCATCTCCAGGACCCGTTTCTCACCGCTCGATCGCGCCGACTCGACCCGGAACTTGTCGTTGATCCGATCGATCACGCCCCGCAACAGGCCGGTCGGCGTGGTGGCCGCTTCTGCGGGCCTGTGCGTGTATACGACGACGACTCGATTGCCGCTCGAAACGCACCTGGGAGGCGCCTTGTGTTTCGGCAGCTCCACCTGGGCACCCTCCGCGTTCAGGTCGGCCTTGAAATCTCCATGAAAACTGTGAGGGGGCTGGCCCGGTTCGCGCAGGGTGTAGGACTTGGTCCGCGGGTGGAATTCGATCGTCGCGTCGCCGACCCGTTCGAAGTCCGGCTGACCGGGGATGCGGCCGTCGCCGGCCGCGGCGCCGTGATGCTCTCCTCCGTGGCCGAGCGCGGAGTCGGCGGCCATTGTGAGCATCGCGATCGCAGCCAGCACGCAAAGCGCTGCCGCGCCGCTCGGCCTCTCGACGATCCATCCCCTGCGAAGTGCCTCGGACATGCCGCTCCCCCTTTTAGATACCAGTACGTTTACAGACCCACTGCATCATGCCAGAGTGCTGGTTTCCATAAAGCCTTTGTTAAGCCTCGCCTGTAGCGGGGCCAGCCACTTGCGTGATCGGACGCGCGTGTACCTCGGGACGAGGATTCGGATCGGCTACTCGCCAGGCGCCGAGCGGAGAATGGCCACGTCTACTTCCCCCTGCCGCTTTCGGCGGCGGGGCGCTGCTCGTCGGCAAGGACGATGTACTCCTCGACCATCAACCGATCCTTTGGCCTGTTCGAGGCCCGCTTCATCGCGATCAGGTGGTCGATCGAAGCGACCGGGACTTCCATACCGAGGATCTCACGTACGGGGGCCTCCGCCTTCAGCTCTTCGTAAGCGGGCATTCCGTCCGCATGGCCGAGGATGTCGAAGTCCCCGTAGGCGGTGACGAAGGTGAAGTTCGAGCCGTTTTCAATCGTCTTCGCATCGAGAAAGAATGGAAGGTCGGCCGGCGCCCCACGCAGGTGGACGCCTATTTCTAGGAGGGCCTCGACCAGTCGCCTGATGTTGTCGCGGCTACGGGAGTACACGACATCGAGGTCGTAGCTCGGATAGTTGGAACCGTGGCTGATCCCGGCCATGCCGCCTACGAGGACGAAGTCCACTCCGTGGCGGATCAGTGGCGTCAGCAACGCACGTAAATCGGGGGGACGAGGAGGGAGAGGCTCGGAGCTCATACCGCGTCTGCCCGAACGTTGGGGCTGATCGAGATCAACTGGTCGATCATCGCCAGGCCATACTCGACGCGCTCGGACGGCGAAAGCCTGAGACGCTCGACGTTGAGCGTTCGGTCTATTCCGAAGTCGCGCTGCTCCGCCCCGAGCGTCAGATCCTCCCCCAGCAGGTAGAGCAGCTCGCGCAGCGTCTCGACCGACGGCGACACCCTGTCCCGCTCGATCCGCGAGATCGCCGACTGGGTCGTGCTCGCTCGCATCGCAAGCTGCTTCTGGCTGACGCCGTGGCGGCGGCGGGCCTCGCGAAGCAGCTCTCCAGACGTTTTCATGCCTGAAATATAGCGGATTTGTACTTATAGCTGATCTGCTATGAAACCTCGCCGAGGATCATGCAGGTTGCGACACCGTGGGCGAGCAGCTTGCCGTCGCTCGCCGCCTTCAACTTCGCCTCGGCGGTCGCCTGGCGCCGGCCCCGATAGACGACGTCGGCCTCGCAGAGGACGCGGCCGGTGTCGCGGGTGATCGGGCGCACGTACTTCGCCTCGAGGCCGAGGGAGGTGTAGCCGACGCCTGCCGGCAGGGTCGTGTGGACAGCGCAACCGAGGGCGGAGTCGAGAAGGGTCGCCGCATAGCCGCCGTGCACGACTCCGATCGGGTTGTAGTGCTCCTCGCCCGGCTCGCCCTCGAAGACGCAGCGCCCGTCGCCCAACTCGATCGGCCGCAGTCGCATCGTCACCGCGATCGGCGGCGGCGGCAGCTCCCCGACGACGATCGCCTCCATGTACTCCATCCCGGTCATCGTCGCCCCGGCGGCGGCCGTCGGCACCGGGTCCTGCCAGACCAGCGTGCGCCTGCGCGTCGTCTCCGGGCTGGAGGCGGCGAAGGCTTCCGCCGCCTCCACTGCGTCGGCGGCTCCGGCAGCGCTCATCCGCGCGCTCCGCGGCGCTCGAGGGCGCGACGCGCGTACACCGCGCGGCTGGCCG
>DASWMG010000142.1:0-3119 GCA_036399875.1 Solirubrobacterales bacterium | reverse complement strand
GCTCGGCCGCGCGGCGCGCCGGCCGCGACATCGCCCTGGTGCCGCCGTCGAACTGGACGACGCCGTCGCCGTCCTCGAGGAAGTAGACGTTCATGCTGCGACGCACTTCGCCTCGCAGCAGCCAGACGCCGTCGGCGATCTTCTCCTCGCGCATCCCGGTTCGAGTCTAGTCCGCGCCCGGCCGGGTCGGGCGGGCCTCTAGGCTTCGCCGGTGCCGACCAGCTGGAAAGTCGGGATGGCCGTCCTGATCGCCTGCCTGCTCGCCTCGATGGCGATCGCCGTCGTGCGGCTGGCGACGACCCCGACCGAGATTCTCGGCGACGAGTTTCGCGGTCCACCTGCCCGGCAGGGCGCGCGTTAGTATCGGCCCGCCCGGAAGACGACGACAGGAGGCGGCGTGTTCACTCGCATCGTGGTTGGAACCGACGGATCGGAGACTGCCGCCGAAGCCGTGCGCCAGGCCGTCGACCTCGCCAAGCTCTCGGGGGCCCACCTAAGCATCGTCAGCGCCTTCGAGCCGGTCTCCGGCCGCCGCCTGCAGGAGGAGCAGCAGGGCGTGCCGGCCGACGTCCAGCATGCGATCGGCCCGCGCGAGGACGTCAACTTCACCCTTGACGCGGCCGCGGCGGTCGCTCGCAAAGAGGGCTTGGAGGTCCAGACCCACCCGGTCGAGGGCAACCCGGCCGAGGCGATCCTCGCTGTCGCCGAGGAGACCAAGGCGGACCTGGTCGTGGTCGGCAACAAGGGGATGACCGGAGCCCGCCGCTTCATCCTCGGCAGCGTGCCGAACAACATCTCGCATCACGCGCCTTGCAGCGTGATGATCGTTCAGACGACGTAGGCGCTCCGCCCGAAGGAAGGTTTACGGCGCGGGGTTCGTAGCGGCGGCGGCGTCGATCAGGCCGGCGCCCTGGCGCGTCGGCGGCAGTCCTAGATCTCGGGCGGTGTTTCGGATGCGGCGCGCAATGCGATTCACGCTGGTCTGCGGCGGTCCCAGCGGGTCGAGGACGCCGCTGGCGAGCACCAGCGCGGCGAGGCCGGAGACGTGGGCCGCCGCCATCGAGGTGCCGACGTAGGTGCCCGGCTCGCCGAAGCGGCGGCCGTCGCCGCTCTTCAGCGTCACCTGGTAGATCGGTCGCGCCGAGACCGAGGGGCAGCCGATCGCCGGCACGCCGCCGCCCGGTGCGACCACGTCGATTCCCTCGCCGCTCAGCGAGTAGCCGCCCAGGCAACCGCCCTCGGTCGTGCCGCCGACGCCGATCACGCGCGGCCCGGTGGCCGGCGGCGAGACGCAGGTCTCGGCGCCGAGGTTGCCGATCGAGGCGACCGTGACGACGCCGGCGCGGTAGGCGCGGCGCAGCTCCTCGTCGATCGAGGGCACCGGCTTGTTGCAGCCGAAGTTGAAGCTCATGTTGATGACGTCGGCGCCGTGGGCGACGGCGAAGCGGATGCCGCGGGCGATGTCGTCGGCCTCCCCCGAGCCGTGCCGGTCGAGAACCCGGACCGGCATCAGCTTGGCGCCGTGGGCGAGCCCGACGAGCCCGATGCCGTTGTCGGTCTTCTCGGCGATCGTCCCAGCGACGTGCGTGCCGTGGCCGTTCTGATCGAGCGGCAGCCGGTCGCCGGCGACGAAGTCGAAGCCCGGCACGAACTGGCCGGTGGAGAAGTCCGGGCTGCGCAGGAAGCGCCCGCCGAAGGAGCGGTAGGCGACGCCGGTGTCGAGGACGGCGACGACGACGCCGCGGCCGCCGGGCCGCCCGGCGTCGCGCAGGTTGCGCCAGGCGCCGACCGCGTCGATCCCGCCGGGCGAGGTCGGCAGCGCCGCGCCGGTGCCGCCGGCCCAGGGCAGGAAGTTCCACTGCAGCGAGACCCAGCCGGTCGGGGGACCCGGGGGGCCGTCGATCGGGCCGGGGTCGTTGGGGAGCCCGGTCGAGGTAAGGGACGGCGCCGCCGCCGACGCCCGGGCGAGGTAGTTAGGCGCGGCGTAGGCGACGGCCGGGCTGCGACGCAGGATCATGGTGGCGCGCCGAACGCCGACGCCGGCCGGCACCGAGACCGTCCGTGCCAGGCGCTCCCCCTCGAACTTGACGATCGCCTCACGTGGCACGAAGGCGCGGGCGGGGGAGACGCCCGGTGCCGCCACGGCGGAGCCGGACACGGCGGCGGGCCCGAGCAGGGCAAGGGCGGCGGTGGCGGTGAGGCGTGGGTTCATCTCGGTGCGGCGCTGGCCGGCGTGGCAGCGGCTATCTGGCAAACACCGGCGAACCGGCGAAGTCGTGGCTGCACATACTCTCCGATCGATGCCGGACGAGTCGCTCGACGCGATCCACCAGTGCCTGATGGCGATCGCGCTGGAGCAGGCCCGTGAGGCAGAGTCGCACGGCGACGTCCCGATCGGCGCCGTCGTCGCCCGCGACGGCGAGCCGCTCGCAGCCGCCGGCAACGAGCGCGAGCTGCGCCGCGACCCCACCGCCCACGCCGAGATCCTCGCGATCCGCGCCGCGGCCGAGTCGCTCGGCGGTTGGCGCCTGCCCGGCACGACGCTCTACGTGACGCTCGAGCCCTGCGCGATGTGCGCTGGCGCGATCGTCCTCGCCCGCGTCCCCACCGTCGTCTTCGGCGCCTTCGACCCGAAGGCCGGCGCCGCCGGCAGCGTCCTCGACGTCCTCGCCGAGCCGGCGCTCAACCACCGCCCTCACGTCGTCGCCGGCGTGATGGAGGAGGAGTGCGCGGCATTGCTGCGCGAGTTCTTCGCGGCCCGCCGCTCCTTGCCGGAGCGCTAGCCCGATTTCGCCGCAAAGACGGCGCTGAAGGCGCCGGCCAGCCACCCCAGCGCCCCAAGCGCAAAGGTGCCGACCATTTCCGGCGCCTCGTTCGAGTCGAAGAACCAGACGAGGAGGATGAGGACGCCGACCACGGCGTAGACGACGATTCCCGCAACCAGTAAATCCGACTTGGTTACGGCATTCCGCAGGCGCGCGACTGCCGTGGGCTGAGCGACGCCCTCGACCGGCTTCTGCACCTCGATCCCCAGGACCGCCGCCGTGCCGGCCGCAACCACCGAGGCGAGGAAGCCGGCAATGGCTGCCTGGGCTTCGCTGAAGCTGACGACGGGCTTC
>DASWMG010000141.1:0-4399 GCA_036399875.1 Solirubrobacterales bacterium | reverse complement strand
TGCTGGGGCAGGCCGCAGTAGGTCGAGCCCGGGATCGCCGCGTTCGGGCAGCGGCGGCCGGTCGTCAGCACCGCCATGCAGCGGCCGTCGAAGGTTTCCTCGCCCTCGATCTCGATGTCGGTTTCTTCGGAGGCGAACTCGGTCTCGGACTTGATGTCGATTCGCCAGCCGGTGAGGCGCGCGGCGAGGCGAGCGTTCTGGCCCTCCTTGCCGATCGCCAGTGACAGCTGGTCGTCCGGGACGATGACCGTCGCCTGCTTTGCGTCGTCGTCGACGATCACCTCGCGCACGCGGGCCGGCGAAAGCGCCTTGGCGACGAAGCGGGCGGGCTCGTCGTTGTGGGGAATGATGTCGATCTTCTCGCCGCGCAGCTCGGAGACGACCATCCGCACGCGCGAGCCGCGCGGGCCGACGCAGGCGCCGACCGGATCGACACCGTCGGCGTGGGAGACGACCGCGATCTTCGAGCGGTAGCCGGGCTCGCGGGCGACGCCGACGATCTCGACCAGCTTGTCGGCGATCTCCGGCACCTCCATCTCGAAGAGGCTCTTGATCAGCTCGGGGCTGCGGCGAGAGACGACGATCGCCGGCCCTTTGGTCGAGTCGGAGACGTCGGTGATGACGGCCTTGACCCGCATCCCGTGGTCGTAGCGCTCGTTGTAGACCTGCTCGGACTTGGGCAGCAGCGCCTCGACCCGCTCGCGCAGTTGGACCAGCGTGTAGCGCTTGTCGGACTGCTGGATGATCCCGGTGATCAGCTCGCCGACGCGGTCCTGGTACTCATCGAACATCATCATCCGTTCCGCCTCGCGGATCCGCTGCAGGATCACCTGCTTGGCGGTCTGGGCGGCGATCCGGCCGAAGTCTTCGGGGGTGACGTCGCGCGACTCGATCTGGTCCTCGTAGGGCGCCAGCATCTCGGGGTCGAGCTCGGGGTCCTCGAGCTCTTTCAGCTCGCCGGTCTCCGGGTCGATTTCGCGCTCCTCGTCCTCCTGGGCCTCGGCGGCTTCGGCCAGCAGCTTCTCCTCCAGCTCGGGCGGCAGGATCAGTTCGAAGACGCGGAAGTCGCCCGTTTCGTGGTCGAGGTCGACGCGGGCGTATTTGGCGGCGCCCGGGGTCTTCTTGTAGGCCGAGAGCAGGGCGTCGGCGAGCGCGTCCATCAATTTGTCGGAGGAGATCCCCTTCTCCTGCTCGAGTGCCTTGATTGCGTCGACGATCTCTTTGCTCACGACTTCTCCTTACGGTATTTGGGGCCCGGCGACGAAACCTCCAGCGAGTACTCGGCGCGCAGCTCGGCGAGGTGCTTGGTGACGCGCTCGCAGAGCGCCAGGTCGACGCCGCCGGGGTGGTCGATGAAGAGGCGCAGGGATTCGGTGGCCGGCTGCTCGAGCGCCACCAGGTCGATCTCGGAGTCGAGCTCCGAAAGCTGCTGTTGGATGCTGTCCTTGAGGTCGGTCATGCCTGGTCGTGCCTGGTTCGGGCCGAAAAAAAAGTGGGCCAGGCCCACTTCTCGTTCACGAATATGGACGAAAGCTTGAAATCAGTATAGCCCGCTCTTCGCCTCCGGCTGCCGCAAACGATCGACGCGATCGAGGATTTCCTCGGCGATAGCGTCCTTGGAGTCGCGCGGCAGCTCCGCCTCACCCTGCGCGTCGACCAACGTCACCGCGTTCTGCTCGCTCTCGAAGCCGATCGCCGGATCGGAGACGTCGTTGAGCACGATCAGGTCCACTCCCTTGCGCGCCAGCTTCTCGCGGGCGCGGCCGACCGCGTCGCCGCCGTGCTCGGCGGCGAAGCCGACCACCGTCTGCTCTGGGCCACGCCCGGCGGCGAGACCGGCGAGGATGTCCTCGGTCGGCTCCAGCCGCAGTTCCAGGTCGCCCTGCCGCTTCAGCTTCTCGCCGGCGGGCGCGGCGGCGCGGAAGTCGGCCGGCGCGGCGGCCATCAGGAGGACGTGCGAGCGGGCGAACTCGGCCTGGGCCGCCTCGGCGAGCTGCGCCGCGGTCTCGACGTCGACGCGGCGCACGCCGGCGGGGGCGGGCAGCGCCACGTTGGCGGCGATCAGCGTCACCTCGGCGCCGCGCCGCGCCGCCGCCGCGGCCAGGGCGATGCCCATGCGACCGCTGGAGCGGTTGCCGAGGAAGCGCACGGGGTCGATCGGCTCGCGGGTGCCGCCCGCGGTGACCAGGACGCGCAGGCCGTCCCAGGGGCGCTCGCCGCCGGGCAGGACCGCCTCGATCCGCTCGAGCAGGACGGCCGGGTCGGGCAGGCGTCCCCTGCCGTGCTCGCCGCGCGAGGCCAGCCGCCCCTCCTCGGGCTCGATCACGCCGACGCCGCGCTCGCGCAGCGTCGCCAGGTTGGCCTGCGTCGCCGCGTCCGCGTACATCCGGTCGTTCATCGCCGGCGCGACGAGGCGCGGCGCCGTGCAGGCGAGGAAGCTCGTGGTCAGCATCGAGTCGGCCATCCCGGCGGCCAGCTTGGCGAGCGTGTTGGCCGAGGCCGGTGCGACCAGGAAGGCGTCGCAGTTGGCCGCCACCTCGAGGTGGCCGATCGGGTCGTGGCCCGGGGCCGGGTCGCCCGGGAAGGCGCCGCCCATCGGGTCGCGCTCGAACTCCGAGGTCAGCACGGGGGCGCCGACGATCCCCTCGAAGGAGGCGGCGCCGACGAAGCGGCCGGCGTTCGGGCTCATCACGACGCGCACGCCGTGGCCCGCGACGGTGGCGAGGCGGGCCAGCTCCAGCGACTTGTAGGCGGCGATCCCACCGCTTACACCGAGCAGGATGCGGGCCATGCGGGACCTCCTGGGGGCTAAAGGGCTAAGCGCGGTACTCGTATTTGAGCTTGCCGTCGGCAAGCTCCTCGAGCGCCATCGAGAGGTAGTTGCGCTCGCCGCGGGTCTCGACCATCGGCGGCGGGTACTCGCCAAAGCCGCCCTCGCCGAGGTTGTGGAAGTAGCTGTTGATCTGCCGTGCCCGCTTGGCGGCGACGACGACTGCCGCGTAATGGGAGTCGGCGTGCTCGAGCAGCTTGTCTACGCGTGGGTTGATCATCCGGCCGGGGAGTCTAGAGGTATTCCGAGCTCGGCGCGCACGATCTCCTCCAACTCGGCGGCGGCGCGGTCGAGGTCGTCGTTGACGATCAGGTGGTCGAAGTCGCCCTGCGCGGCCAACTCGACCTCGGCGACCTTGAGCCGGGCTTCGATCGCCTCGGGCGCATCCGCCCCCCGTGTCTCGAGCCGCTCGCGAAGCACCGCCGGGTCGGGTGGCGCGATGAAGACCTGGATCGACTCGCGCATCGCCTGGCGCACCTGTCCCGCCCCCTGCACCTCGATCTCCAGCACCACCGAGCGGCCCTCGTCGAGGCACTTCGCCACCTCGGAGCGCAGCGTCCCGTAGCGGTTGCCGCTGTAGGTGGCGAACTCGAGGAAGTCTTCGGCCTCGACCCGGCGGTCGAACTCCTCGGGGGTGAGGAAGTGGTAGTCGCGGCCGTCGACCTCGCCCTCGCGTGGCTGGCGGGTCGTCGCCGAGATCGAGAGGACGAGATCGGGCACGCGCTCGAGGAGTCGCGCGATCAGGGTGCCCTTGCCGACCCCCGAGGGACCGGTGATTACGAAAACTTTGGCCATCGCAACTGTTCCCGCTCCGCGCTCACCGGCGGGCATATTGACCGCCGCGCCGGTCGTCAGCGATTATCGGCGCAACTGAGAAACCAACTCGGCGCGCTGGCGTTCGGAGAGTCCGCCGATCGTCTTCGAGGGCGATATCCGGCACTGGTTGAGGATCCGATTCGTCTTGACGCGACCGTACTTGGGGACCGCGAGCAGCATGTCGAAGACCTTGGCGGTCTGCACGTACTCCGGCGGGTCGAGCAGCAGCGCGTTGATGCTGGCTTTGCCCGCTTTGAGGTCCTTCTTCAGCTTGGCGCGGGCGGTGCGGATGTCGTTTGCCCGCTTCAGCGCGTCCATTCGCTGGTCCAGCGAGCGCTCGGGAGCGGCGGTCGAGGTCTTGACTGAGGTGGCCATGTGGGCGGCGAGTATAGCCGCGGGTGGGCGGTCCGCAAGACGTTTTGAGCCATTTCCGATCAAATTCGCCTCGACCTCGAGTGGAGGTTGAGCCTAGGGCATCGCTGCGTACCGCTCAGAGTGCCCTGCGCGAACGCCGGCGGGTGCGCTCAGGCGTCCGCTGGGGCGACCGACGCGACTTCGCCGGCGTGGATTTCCTGCAGCGAGAGGACCGGCGCGGCGCCGTCCTTCTGGGCCGCGATCGCCCGCGCGGCGGCCGAGGCGCCCGTCATCGTCGTGATGCAGGGCACGCCGTGGCGGACGGCCGCGGTGCGGATCGCCAGCCCGTCGGCGCGGGCCCCAGAGCCGGTCGGCGTGTTGATCACGAGGTCGACGTCG
>DASWMG010000140.1:0-5327 GCA_036399875.1 Solirubrobacterales bacterium | reverse complement strand
CGCCAGAACCTGCTCGGCAAGCGCGTCGACTACTCCGGCCGCTCGGTCATCGTCGTCGGCCCGCAGCTGAGGCTGCACCAGTGCGGCGTGCCCAAGCGCATGGCGCTCGAGCTCTTCAAGCCGTTCATCATGAGCCGGCTCGTCGAGCGCAAGGCCGTACAGAACATCAAGGCGGCCAAGAAGATGGTCGACTCGATGGTGCCCGAGGTCTGGGACGTCCTCGAGGAGGTCATCGCCGAGCACCCTGTCCTGGGTCGGGGTCGCCAGCGGCGCACCGTGAGCCGGCGAGAGGATGTTGTTGGCCGAGAGCATCAGCACCCGCGCCTCGGCCTGGGCCTCCGCCGACAGCGGCACGTGGACCGCCATCTGGTCGCCGTCGAAGTCGGCGTTGAAGGCGTGGCAGACGAGCGGATGGACCTGGATCGCCTTGCCCTCGACCAGCACCGGCTCGAAGGCCTGGATGCCGAGGCGGTGCAGGGTCGGCGCCCGGTTGAGCAGCACCGGGTGCTCGTGGATTACCTCCTCGAGCACGTCCCAGACCTCGGGGACCATCGACTCGACCATCTTCTTGGCCGCCTTGATGTTCTGGACGGCTTTGCGCTCGACCAGCTGGGCCATGATGAACGGCTTGAAGAGCTCGAGCGCCATGAGCTTCGGCAGGCCGCACTGGTGCAACTGGAGGCTCGGGCCGGAGACGATCACCGAGCGGCCGGAGTAGTCGACACGCTTGCCGAGCAGGTTCTGGCGGAAGCGCCCCTGCTTGCCCTTGAGCATGTCGGAGAGCGACTTCAGCGGGCGGTTGCCCGGTCCGGTGACGGGGCGGCCGCGGCGGCCGTTGTCGAACAGCGCGTCGACCGCCTCCTGGAGCATCCGCTTCTCGTTGTTGACGATGATTTCGGGCGCGCCCAGATCGAGCAGCCTTTTCAGCCGGTTGTTGCGGTTGATCACCCGGCGGTAGAGGTCGTTCAGGTCGGAGGTCGCGAAGCGGCCGCCGTCGAGCTGCACCATCGGGCGCAGCTCCGGCGGGATGACCGGGACGCTGTCGAGGATCATCCAGTCCGGCTTGTTCTCGGAGTTGAGGAAGGCCGAGGCGACTTTCAGCCGCTTCACCGCGCGGGCCTGTTTCTGGCCTTTGGAGCTGTTGATGACCTGCTCCAGCTCCTCGCATTCGGCGGCGAGGTCGACCTGCTCGAGCAGATCGCGCACCGCCTCGGCGCCCATGCCGCCGCGGAAGTACTCGCCCCAGCCGAACGGCGAGCCGAAGCGGTCCTTGAGCTCGCGGAAGACCGTCTCGTCGTTGATGACGTCCTTCGGCTTCATCTCGGTGAAGATCTTCCAGACCTCTTCCATCCGCTCGACCGCCTCTTCGATGTAGGCCTCGGTGTCGGCGATCTCCGCGTCGAAGGTCTGGCGCAGTTCTTTGATCATCTTGGCCCGCTCGTCGTCCTTCAGCTTGCGCAGCTGCGCCGCGGTCAGCTTCAGCGAGTCAGCCCAGATGTGGTCGTCGTCGTCGAATTTCTCCTGGCCGCCACCTTCGAGGTACTTGACCCGGCGCTCCAGCGACTCGGCCAGCTCCTGGGTCCGTTTCTGCTGTTCGGCCTGGTAGCTGTCGGTGACCTTCTTGACCTCTTTCTCCAGTTTCCCGAGGTCTTTGTCGCGCGCTTCCTCGTCGACCCACGTCACCATTGAGGCGGCGAAGTAGAGGACCTTCTCGAGCTCCTTGGGAGCCATGTCGATCAGGTAGCCGATCCGACTCGGGACGCCCTTGAAGAACCAGATGTGGGAGACCGGCGCGGCCAGGTCCACGTGGCCCATGCGCTCGCGGCGGACCTTGGAGCGGGTCACCTCGACGCCGCAGCGCTCGCAGACGATGCCCTTGTAGCGGACCCGCTTGTACTTGCCGCAGTAGCACTCCCAGTCCTTGGTCGGGCCGAAGATGCGCTCGCAGAAGAGCCCGTCTTTCTCGGGCTTCAGGGTCCGGTAGTTGATCGTCTCGGGCTTGGTTACCTCGCCCCAGCTCCAGGAGCGAATCTTCTTCGAGGAGGCGAGACCGATCTCGATCGCGTCGAAGTTGTTGATGTCGATCACGTGCCTAGTCCTCCACCTTCGTCTCTTCAGCTTTCGCCTCGGCCCCAGTGGCCTCCGCCTCCGCTCCATTGCTCGTGTCCGTGCCCGCCTCGCCCTCGGCGACCACCTGCTCCTCCTGCTCGTCGGCGGCGCCGTTCGAGCTGTCGGCCCGCACCCCGGTCAGGTCCATGCCGAGCTCCTCGGCCGCCTTCAGCAGGTCGTCGTCCTCCTCGGAGATCTCGACGTCGCCGCCTTCGCTGACGACGTTGGCGTCGAGCGAGAGGCTCTGGATCTCCTTCAGCAGCACTTTGAAGGACTCCGGGATCGACGGCTCGGGGATGTTCTCCCCCTTGACGATCGCCTCGTAGGCCTTGACCCGGCCGACCGTGTCGTCGGACTTGACCGTGAGCATCTCCTGCAGGGTGTAGGCGGCGCCGTAGGCCTCCAGCGCCCAGACCTCCATCTCGCCGAAGCGCTGGCCGCCGAACTGCGCCTTGCCGCCCAGCGGCTGCTGGGTGACCAGCGAGTAGGGGCCGGTCGACCGGGCGTGGATCTTGTCGTCAACCAGGTGCAGCAGCTTCAGGATGTACATGTAGCCGACGGTGACCTTGCCCTCGTAGGGCTCGCCGGTGCGGCCGTTGTAGAGCTGCACGGCGCCGGCGCAGCGGGCGCCCGGCTGGGCGCTCTTGTCGATGCCGAGGTCGATGCCGCGCTCGGAGTTCTCCTCCTGCCACTTGATCAGCGCCTCGTCGACGTCCTCGACCGTGGCGCCGTCGAAGACCGAGGTCGCCACGTAGACGCGACCGTCGCCCTCGTCGGAGTGGGCCTGCTTGTAGGCCTCGGAGCCGTCGTCGTACCAGCCCTCGCCGGCGACCCAACCGAGGTGGGTCTCGAGGATCTGGCCGATGTTCATCCGGCTCGGCACGCCGAGCGGGTTGAGGATCACGTCTACCGGAGTCCCGTCCTCGAGGTGCGGCATGTCCTCTTCGGGCACGATCTTCGAGATCACACCCTTGTTCCCGTGGCGGCCGGCGAGCTTGTCGCCCTCGGCGATCTTGCGCTTGGTCGCGACGTAGACGCGGACCAGGTCGTTGACGCCGGGCGGCAGGTCGTCGCCGTCGTCGCGGCTGAAGGTGAGGACGTCGATGACGACGCCGCCCTCGCCGTGGGGGACCTTCAGCGAGGTGTCGCGGACCTCGCGCGCCTTCTCCTTGAAGATCGCGCGGATCAGCTTCTCCTCGGCGGTCAGCTCGGTCTCGCCCTTCGGCGTCACCTTGCCGACCAGCAGGTCGCCTGAGATGACCTCGGCGCCGATGCGGACGATGCCGCGCTCGTCGAGGTTGCGCAGGCTCTCCTCGGAGCGGTTGGGGATGTCGCGGGTGATCTCCTCGTCGCCGAGCTTGGTCGTGCGGGCGTCGATCTCGTACTCCTCGATGTGGATCGACGTCATCTCGTCGTCCTTGACGAGGCGCTCGGAGAGGATGATCGCGTCCTCGAAGTTGTAGCCCTCCCAGGACATGAAGGCGACCAGGCAGTTCTTGCCGAGGGCGATCTCGCCGCCCGCGGTCGAGGAGCCGTCAGCGAGCACGTCGCCCTGGCTCACCTTCTGGCCGCTCTTCACGATCGGGCGCTGGTGGATGATCGTGCCCTGGTTGGAGCGCATGAACTTGTTGAGCGGATACTCGGTCTTCTTGGAGCCCGCCGTGACGACGATCCGTTCCGAGTCGACGTGGGTGACTTCGCCGTCGTTCTCGGCCAGCGTTACGTCGCCGGTGTCGACCGCGGCGCGACGCTCCATGCCGGTGCCGATCAGCGGCGGCTCGGGCTTGAGCAGCGGCACCGCCTGGCGCTGCATGTTGGAGCCCATCAGCGCCCGGTTGGCGTCGTCGTGCTCGAGGAAGGGGATCAGCGCCGTACCCACCGACCAGATCTGGGTCGGCGAGACGTCCATAAGGTCGACTTCCTTGGGCGCCGCCGTCGAGTACTCCTGGTCTGAGGCGCGGACGAGGACCTGCGGGCCTTTCAGCTTGCCGCTCTTCGGATCGACCTCGGCATTGGCCTGGGCGATCACCATTTCTTCCTCCTGGGTGGCGTCCAGGTGGACGATCTCACCGGTGACGACGCCGTCTTTGACGACCCGGTAGGGAGTCGTGACGAAGCCGTGCTCGGAGACCTGCGCGTAGGAGGAGAGAGAGCCGATCAGGCCGATGTTCGGGCCCTCCGGGGTCTCGATCGGGCACATGCGGCCGTAGTGGGTCGGGTGGACGTCGCGGACCTCGATCGGTGCGCGCTCGCGGGTCAGGCCGCCGGCGCCGAGCGCCGAGAGGCGGCGGCGGTGGGTGAGGCCGGCCAGCGAGTTGGTCTGGTCCATGAACTGCGAGAGCTGCGAGGAGCCGAAAAACTCCTTCAGCGCCGCGACGACCGGGCGGATGTTGATGATCGTCTGCGGCGTGATCGCGTCGGCGTCTTCGGTGGTGAGCCGCTCGCGGACGACGCGCTCCATCCGGTAGAGGCCGATCCGGAAGGCCTCCTGGATCAGCTCACCGACCGTGCGCAGGCGGCGGTTGCCGAAGTGCTCGTACTCGTCGAGGTGCTCGGCGACGGGCTCGCGCGGGTAGGTGATCGCCTCCGCGGCGTAGTCCTTGATCGGGTTCTCCTCGTCGATCTCCTCGGGGATGCCGAGCAGCTTCGGCAGCGAGACGAGCTCCTTGATCAGGGCGATGATGTCGTCGTGGGTGAGGACCCGCGTGTCGAGGTCGATGTCGAGGTCGAGGCGCGCGTTGAGCTTGTAGCGGCCGACCCGGGTCAGGTCGTAGCGCTTGGGGTCGAAGAAGAGCTGCTCGAGCAGCGCTTTGGCGGCGTCGACCGAGGGCGGCTCGCCCGGGCGCTGCTTTTTGAACAGCTCGATCAGGGCGCCCTCTTCGGTCAGCGTCGCCTCGGTGTCCGAGAGGATCGTGTGCTTCAGGTAGACCGAGTCGTCGAACATCTGCAGGTTGCGCTCGTTCTCGACGTAGCCCATCGCGCGCAGCAGGACCG
The DNA here is from genome assembly GCA_036399875.1 of Solirubrobacterales bacterium. Lineage (GTDB taxonomy): Bacteria > Actinomycetota > Thermoleophilia > Solirubrobacterales > 70-9 > VRUE01. The sequence continues at coordinate 224 of DASWMG010000140.1, read as the reverse complement.
TGACCGGCAGTTTGCGCTTGCGGTCGATGCGGACGTAGACGCGGCCTTTTTTGTCGACTTCCAGCTCGAGCCAGGAGCCGCGGGCCGGCATCAGGTTGGCGATGAAGACCTGTTTTTCGGGGTCCTTCGGCGCCATCACGTAGGCGCCCGGCGAGCGAACCAGCTGGGTGACGACGACGCGCTCGGTGCCGTTGATGATGAAGGTGCCGCGCTCGGTCATCCAC
>DASWMG010000139.1:0-3869 GCA_036399875.1 Solirubrobacterales bacterium | reverse complement strand
GATCTCCACCCCCGGCGCCTTCTTCGACGAGGAGAACGAGCAGATCGGCACCCCGTTCGCGCCGAAGTTCATCTCCTCGGACCTCCCCGCCAGCCTCCAGACGTTGACCTACGTCGAGGGCCGTGAGCCCCGCGATGCGAGCGAGGCTTCGCTGGACGAAAGCTCCGCCGACGAGGCGGGCCTCGGGATCGGCGACACGCTCAAAGTGGCGTCGGTCGAACGGGTGGCGTCGCTGCGGATCGTCGGCCTGACCAGGCTCGGCGCCGCTTCGTGGGGCGGGGCCAGCGTCGCCGGCGTCGTCCTGCCGGAGGCGCAGCGGATCACCGACAAGCGCGGCGAATTCGACGAAATCTGGATCGCCGCCGACGAGGGCGTCTCCGAAGAGGAGCTGAAGCGGCGCGTCCAGCGGCGGCTCTCTGACCCCTCGCTTTTGATCGAGACCGCCGAGCAGAGCGCCGCCCGCAATTCCGACCAGATCCGGTCCGACCTCGGCTTCCTGCGCATCGCCCTGCTCGTCTTCGCCTTCGTCGCCCTCTTCGTCGGCGCCTTCCTGATCTTCAACACTTTTTCGATCACCGTCGCGCAGCGGGTCAAAGAGTTCGGGATGCTGCGCACGCTGGGCGCCGGTCGCGACCAGATCCTCGCCGCGGTCGTCGCCGAGGCGCTCGCGATCGGCGTGCTCGGGGCGCTGGTCGGGTTGGCCGGCGGCTACGCGATCGCCAAGGGGCTCAACGCTCTCTTCGTCGCGCTCGACATCGACCTGCCGACCACCGGCCTCGTCACCAAGGACCGCACGATCGTTGTCTCGCTGGCGATCGGCATCCTCGTCACCCTCGTCTCATCCTTCGTGCCGGCGCTGCGGGCGACTCGCGTGCCGCCGATCGCCGCCCTGCAGGCCCTCGAGCCGCCGCGCTCCCGCCGTCGCGGCCTCCTCAACGCCGGCCTCGCCGCCCTGCTCGGGCTCGCCGGGCTGGCGATGCTGCTCGCCGGCCTCGGCGTCTTCGGCAGCGCCGAGGGCGGCAGCGCCGCCGGCCTGATCGGCGCCGGCGCCGTCGCGGTTCTGCTCGGCGTCTCGCTCTTCAGCCCGCGCCTGGTGCGGCCGCTCGCCTCGCTCGCGGGGCGCCCGCTCGAGCAGCTGCGCCGCCTCACCGGTCGGCTGGCGCGGGAGAACACGCAGCGCAACCCGGCCCGCACCGCCGTCACCGCCGCGGCGCTGATGATCGGCCTCGCGGTGGTCGCCTTCGTCACGGTCTTCGCCGCCGGGATCAAGAGCTCGATCGCCACCGCGGTGGACGAGAGCTTCCAGGGCGAGCTGGTTCTCCAGAACTCGGACGGCTTCACCCCGATCTCGCCCCGCGCCGCCGGCGTCGCCCGCCAGGTGCCGGGAGTCGAGCTGGTCTCGGCGATGCGCGCCGCCGAGGCGAGGCTGCTGAACGGCGACGGCGGCGACCTGCGGGTGACGGCGCTCGACCGCGACGCCGGCGCGGTCGTCCACGTCGAGTGGACCGAGGGGGGCCCGGCGACGCTGGAGCGGCTGGCCGACGACGAGGTCGTCCTCGCCAAGTCGCTCGCCTCCGGCAGCGGCTTCGAGGTGGGCGACGAGGCCCGCTTCCTGACCCAGATCGGCGCCAGGCCGGGGCTGCGGATCGTCGGCGAGTTCGAAGACAAGGCCGAACTGTTCGGCGGCGCGATCGTCACCCAGCGACTGATGGCGTCGGCCTTCGACCAGACCGACGACGTGATCGACTTCATCGGGGTGGCGCCCGGCGCGGATGCCGCAAAGGTGCAGAAGCGCCTGATTGCGGCGATGGACCGAGACTTCCCGGTGGTCGAGGTCCGTAACCAGCAAGAACTCAAGGAGAACCAGGAAAAGCAGATCAACCAGCTGCTCGGCCTGATTTACGCCCTGCTCGCCCTCGCGGTGATCGTCTCCCTGTTCGGGATCGCCAACACGCTGGCGCTCTCGATCCACGAGCGCACCCGCGAGCTGGGCATGCTGCGGGCGATCGGGATGTCGCGCCGCCAGGTGCGGACGATGGTCCGCTACGAGGCGGTTATCACCGCCCTTATCGGAGCGCTGCTCGGCATGGTCATCGGCGTGGTCTTCGCGGCGCTGATCGCGCAGCCCCTGAAGGACGAAGGCTTCGTCCTCTCCTACCCGGTGGCGCAGCTCGCCGCCATGCTCGTCTTCGCGGCGCTCTGCGGCGTCGTCGCCGCGATCATGCCGGCGTGGCGCGCCTCGCGGCTGAACGTGCTGGAGGCTCTTCAGTACGAGTAGGTCCGAGGCCCGCGCGACGGGATTGGCGCGAGGGGGAACGGGGTAGGCCAACGGCGATGAAGCCAGGCACGCGGGAGACGATTCCGACGGTGTCCGAGGTCGTCCGCGACGCGGCGGCGATCTGCGACCCGGACGGCAGCGAGACGGCGGTCACCGCCCTCTTCACCAGCTTCGAGGACGACGACCGGCCGGCGACCGCCGCCGAGGACCTGGCCGGCGAGCTGCTGGAGACGGTGCGGGGGATCGACGCCGAGGGCGACGACCCGGCGGCGCTGGCGGCTGTCGCGGCCGCGGTCTGGATCGCGACCAACCCCAGTCAGGCCGACAACGGCGACCACGTCCTGCGCGAGGGTGTGCGACTCGTCTTCGAAGGGGATCCGCCCGAGCCGCTGGAAGAGTGGCTGGCGGCGCGCGGGGTCGAGGCCTAGGAGGGATTGGCTTCAGCAGGGATCGGCGCGCGGCTTAGGAGGCCGATACCGGTGTGCGTGCCGGCGCGTAGTGGACCAGCTTCGTCGCCGTGACTTCGTCGAGCAGCTCTGGGCCGTAGCCGAGGCCGAGGCCGCTCTGGCGGCGTGGCTCTGCGGCGCCGCCGGGGGCGCCGCCCCAGACGGCGTTGATCTTGACGGTGCCCGCCTTCAGCTTGCGCAACGCACGCTGAGCATTCGACTGCGAGGGCGTCAGGACGTTGGCGGCCAGCCCGTAGAGCGTCGCGTTGGCGGCAGCCAGCCCGTCCTCGAAGGAGCCGACGATGGCGACCGGCGCCACCGGCCCAAAGGTCTCGTCGTGGAGGATGTCCATCCACTCCTCGACTCCAGAGAGGACGGTGGGCGGGTAGAAGAAGCCCGGTCCGTCGAGCGGCTCGCCACCCGTCAGCACCTGGGCGCCGCCGTCGACCGCATTGCGTACGTGGCCTTCGACCGTGGCGCGCTGCGCCTCGTCGATCAGCGGCCCGATTTGGGACTCCGGGTCGAGCCCGGGTCCCACCTTCAGCGCCCGAGCACGCTCGACCAGCGCGTCGAGGAAGGGTTCGGCGACGTCCTCGTGGACGTAGATGCGCTCCACCGACGTGCAGATCTGGCCGGCGTTGGCGAACGCGCCCGAAGCCGCCTCCTCGGCAGCCCATTCGGGGTCGACGCCGGAGTCGACTATGAGGGCGTCCTTGCCGCCCAGCTCGAGCACCGCCTTGCGCAGCGAGCGGCCGCAGATCGTGGCGACTTCGCGCCCGGTGGCGACCGAGCCGGTGTGGAGGACGACGTTGACGCATTCGTGTTCGGCGAGCGGCCGGCCGGCTCGGGCGTCGCCCAGCAGCAGCACCGCGAGGTCTTGGGGCAGCTCCATCAGCTCGAGGGCGCGCTGGGTCGCGAACGGCGTCTTCTCGGAGGGCTTGAGGACGACGGCGTTGCCGGTCACGAGGCAGGCGGCGAGCTGTCCGAGCGCGATCGCCAGCGGATCGTTCCACGGCACCAGCACGGCCGCGACGCCGCGCGCCTCGTAGACCATCATGTCGGACGCGTGCCGAGCGCCGTCGAGGCTGCGGCCCCGGTGCAGCGGGCCGAGCTCGGCGAACTGTTCGATCGTCGCGATCCCGGCT
>DASWMG010000138.1:0-3349 GCA_036399875.1 Solirubrobacterales bacterium | reverse complement strand
TCTTCCCCGTCCACCCCCGTACCCGCAAGATGATGGAGGCCGTCCGGTCCGACCATCCCGGCCTGCTGCTCTGCGAGCCGCTCGGCTACGTCGACTTCCTCTCCCTGATGGCCGACGCCGGCGCCGTCCTCACCGACTCCGGCGGGGTCCAGGAGGAGACCACCTACCTGGGCGTCCCCTGCTTCACCCTGCGAGCCAACACCGAGCGCCCGGTCACCATCCGAGCCGGCACCAACACCCTCCTCGGCCTAGACCCCGCCGCAATAGCCACCATCCCGGCGAAGCTGGCGGAACGCCCCCCGGTCCCTTCCGAGCCACCACCCTTCTGGGACGGCAAGGCGGCCGAGCGCATCGCCGACGTGCTGAGCTGAACCTGCTAGCGCTGGTCTGCCCCGGTAGGGGATGGAACGTCTTGTACTTTTTCCGCGCTGTGGCTAACGGACGGCCGCTAACGATCTTCGGAAAAAGTTAAGTGGAATCCCCTGCCGGGGCAGACCCCTCGCCCCCTGCCGGGGCAGTCCCCTCGGACCCGGGCTCGCTCTCCCCTGGCGCCTCGTCCTTCGGCGCATCGCCCTCGACCGGCGCCGCATCCTTCTGCGCCTGCGCCACCGCCTCTTTGGAGGGCGCCAGCATCATGCTCATGTTGCGCCCTTCCTGCAGCGGTTCGGACTCGATCGTCGCCAATCCGTTCAGGTCCTCGTAGAGGCGCTGCAGCAGCGCCCGGCCGCGCTCGGGGTGAGCCTGCTCACGGCCGCGGAACATGATCGTGATCTTGACCTTGTTCTGGTGGCGCAGGAAGCGCTCGACGTGGCCCTTCTTGGTTTCGTAGTCGTGGTCGGCGATCTTCGGCCGCAGCTTGATCTCGCGCACGTTGACCTGCTGCTGGTGCTTGCGAGCCTGCTTCTGCTTCTGCTCCTGCTCGTACTTGTACTTGGAGTAGTCGAGCAGGCGGGTGACCGGCGGTTTGGAGCCCGGCGCCACCTCGACCAAGTCGAGGTCGGCGTCCTGGGCGCGTTTGAGCGCCTCGTCGATCTCGACGATGCCGAGCTGCTCGCCGTCGGCGCCGATCAGGCGCACTTTCGGCACGCGGATCCGCTCGTTGATGCGAGTCGTGTCGCGCTCCGGCGGCCGCCGGTCGAACCTGCGGGGGACCGGCACTATCTGGAGGAGAGGTGGAACGTCAAGAGGATCGGCAAGTCGGAGGCGGCCACGGGACGCTCAGCGGCGTGGGGTGTTTGGCGTGCCTGCGAACAAGTGTCCGAAGTATAGAGGCAGGAGGCGTGCGTGAGCACGCCGCTCAGGCGTCGGATTCCTCTTCGCGTTCCTCGGAGCGGACCCGCTCGGCGAACGCGGCGAGGGCCATTGTCCCGACCTCACCGTCGCGATGGGAGCGCACGGCGACCTCGCCGCTCTCTTCCTCGCGGTCGCCGACGACGAGCATGTACGGATAGCGGCCGAGTTCGGCGTCGCGCACCTTCTTGCCGATCGACTCCGAGCGCCAGTCGACCTCGACCCGGATGCCCAGCTCACGCAGCCCGGCGGCGACCTTGGCGCCGTGGTCGGTGTGCCGGTCGGAGATCGGCAGGACGATCGCCTGCACCGGCGCCAGCCAGACCGGGAAGCGGCCGGCGTAGTGCTCGATCAGGATGCCGAGGAAGCGCTCCATCGAGCCGAGCAGGGCGCGGTGGATCATCACCGGCCGCCGCTGGGCGTCCTCGGCGTCGGTGTAGGTGAGGTCGAAGCGCTCGGGCATGAAGAAGTCGACCTGGCAGGTCCCGCACTGCCAGGAGCGGCCGAGCGCGTCGGTGATGTGAAAGTCGATCTTGGGGCCGTAGAAGGCGCCGTCGCCGGGGTTGAGGGTGAAGGGGCGGCCCTGGCTCTCCAGGGCGCCGCGCAGCGCCTCCTCGGCCTGCTCCCACTGCTCGTCGGTGCCGATCGACTTCTCGGGCCGGGTCGAGAGCTCGATCCGCACGTCCTCGAAGCCGAAGCGCGCGTAGAGCTCGTCGATCGCCTCGCAGACGCCGGTCACCTCGTCGACGATCTGCTCGGGCGTGCAGTAGATGTGGGCGTCGTCCTGGACGAAGGCGCGAACGCGGAGGAGGCCGTGCAGGACGCCCTCGCGCTCGGCCCGCGAGACCTGGCCGAACTCGGCGAGCCGCAGCGGCAGCTCGCGGTAGGAGTGGCGATCGGAGCCGTAGACCAGGCAGGCGCCGGGGCAGTTCATCGGCCGCACCGCGAACTCGCGCTCGCGCGACTCGGTGAAGTACATGTTCTCGCGGTAGTTGTCCCAGTGGCCGGAGCGGTGCCAGAGGTCCACGTCCATCACGTGGGGCGTCTTGATCTCCTGGTACTCGCGCTTGCGGAGCTGCTTCTGGACCTCGGCCTCGACCAGACGCAGCAGCGTCGTCCCGTGCGAGAGCCAGAACGGCATCCCAGGCGCCTCCTCGCGCAGCATGAAGAGGCCGAGCTGGGGGCCGAGCCGGCGATGGTCGCGCGCCTTGGCTTCCTCGATCCGCTCCAGGTGCTGCTCGAGGTCCTTCTTCGAGAGGAAGGCGGTGCCGTAGATGCGGGTCAGCATCTGGCGGCTCTCGTCGCCGCGCCAGTAGGCGCCCGCCAGCGAGGTCAGCTTGACCGCCTCGATGCGCCCGGTCGAGGGCGCATGCGGGCCACGGCAGAGGTCCTCGAAGGGACCGTTGCGGTAGAGCGAGACGGTCTCGACGCCTTCGTCGCTGATGAGATCCTCGATCAGCTCGACCTTGTAGTCCTGACCCTGGGCGCGGAAGAGCTCGATCGCCTCGTCGGTGGGGACGTCGCGCCGCTCAAAGCTCTCGTCGGCGGCGATGTGCTCGCGCATCGCGGCCTCGATCCGCTCCAGGTCGTCCTCGGTGACGCGGACGTCGGACGGGAACTCGAAGTCGTAGTAGAAGCCGTTCTCGATCGGCGGGCCGATCGTCACCTTGGTGCCGGGGTAGAGCTCGAGCACCGCCTCGGCCATCACGTGCGCCGCGTCGTGGCGGACGAGCTCCAGCGCCTCTGGATCGCGACCGGTGACGATCGCGATCTCGGCGCCGTCGGGCAGTGGCGCGCTCAGGTCGCGCAGGGCGCCGTCGACCTTGATCGCAAGCGCCGCCTTGGCAAGGCCGGGACCGATCGCTGCGGCGGCGTCGGCGCCGGTAGCGCCGTCGGGCAGCTCGAGGCTGTTGCCGTCGGGCAGGGTGACGCTGATCGTCGTCGTCGCCTCCACCCCGCCCATGCTAAGGCCCCTGCCGTGCCTGGCGGACCGCGATCAGGGGGCAATCCCCCGGTCCCGGCAGGTCGCGTCGCCGCTCCCACAGCAGGTAAGGAGCGG
>DASWMG010000137.1:0-6392 GCA_036399875.1 Solirubrobacterales bacterium | reverse complement strand
GCGTCGACCTTGTCGGTGGAGACCTCGACGATCGTGTCCCCCTCCTTGACGGCATCGCCCTCGGCGACGTGCCACTCGAGAACGATGCCCTCGGTGACCGACTCGCCCATTTCGGGCATCTGGATCTGCACGGTCGCCGTTTGCGCCATCCTTGGAATGAGTGTATGAAACAGGCGTGAGCTACTTCGTTATGCGGGCATGAACTACTTCGTCACCGGGGCAACCGGGTTCATCGGCCGCAACCTGGTCGAGCGCCTGCTGCAGCGCAAAGGCACGGTCTACGCCCTGGTCCGGGCCGGCTCGCGGGGCCGGCTCGAGGAGCTGCGCACCGCCTGGGGCGCCGACGGCGCCCGCGTCGTGCCGATCACCGGCGACCTCTCGCAGCCCGGCCTCGGGGTCTCCGAGGAGGACCTGGTGACGCTGCGCGGCAAAGTCGCCCACTTCTTCCACCTGGCGGCGATCTACGACATGACCGCCGACGCCGAGACCCAGGAGGTCGCCAACGTCGAGGGCACCCGCCACGCCGTCGAACTTGCGACGGCGGTCGAGGCCGGCTGCTTCCACCAGGTCAGCTCGATCGCCGCCGCCGGCCTCTACGACGGCGTCTGGAGCGAGGACATGTTCGAGGAGGCCGAGAACCTCGACACCCACCCCTACTTCCGCACCAAGCACGAGTCCGAGCGGGTCGTGCGCGAGGAGTGCGCGCGGCCGTGGCGGGTCTACCGGCCCGGGATCGTGGTCGGCGACTCGCGCAGCGGCGAGATCGACAAGATCGACGGCCCCTACTACTTCTTCAAGCTGCTGCAGCGGCTGCGCCGGGTCGCGCCGTCGTGGCTGCCGATGGTCGGCGTCGAGGGCGGCGAGATCAACATCGTGCCGGTGGACTTCGTCGCCGCCGCGATCGACCACATCGCTCACCAGCCGAAACTGGACGGGCGCGCCTTCCACCTCACCGACCCCAATCCGAGGACCGCGGGCGAGGTGGTCAACCTCTTCGCCCGGGCGGGCGGCGCCCCGCAGGCGGCGCTGCGGCTCGACCGGGACGTCACCGACCCGGCCACCTCGCTCGTGCGCACCGGCCTGCGGCTCTTCCCGCCGGCCCGGCGCGTCGCCCAGCTGGCGCTGGAGGAGGTCGGCATCCCGCCGAGCGTCCTCACCTACGTCAACTACCCAACCAAGTTCGACTCGACCGAGACCCAGGAAGTGCTGGCCGGGACGGGCATCGAGGTGCCGGCGCTGGAGAGCTACGCGCAGCGGGTCTGGGACTACTGGGAGCGCAACCTCGACCCTGACCTCTTCCGCGACCGAACGCTCTCGGCGGCGGTCCGCGGCAAGGTGGTGATGATCACGGGCGCCTCGTCGGGGATCGGCAAGGCGACCGCGGTCAAGGTGGCCGACGCGGGCGCGACCGTGCTTCTCGTCGCCCGCTCGGCCGACAAGCTCGAGCAGACCAAGGAGGAGATCGAAGCCGCGGGCGGCGTCGCCCACATCCACCGCTGCGACCTCTCCGACGTCGAGGACATCGAGCGGATGGCCGAGGAGGTGCTCGCCTACCACGGCCACGTCGACATCCTCGTCAACAATGCCGGCCGCTCGATCCGGCGCTCGGTCGGGCTCTCCTACGACCGCTTCCACGACTACGAGCGGACGATCCAGCTCAACTACCTGGGCGCGGTGCGGCTGGTGCTGGCGCTGCTGCCGACGATGCGGGCGCGCAAGTCGGGCCACATCATCAACATCAGCTCGATCGGCACCCAGACCAACCCGCCGCGCTTCTCGGCCTACGTCGCCTCGAAGGCGGCGCTCGACGCCTTCGGCCGCGTGGTCGCCTCGGAGATCTTCGACGACGGCGTTCACGTCACGACCGTCCACATGCCGCTGGTGCGGACGCCGATGATCGCGCCGACGCGGATGTACGACATGTTCCCGGCGATCACCCCGGAGGAGGCCGCCGAGATGATCGCCGGGGCGATGGTGCGGCGGCCGAAGAAGGTGGCGACGCGGCTGGGGACGTTCGGCGAGCTGATCTACGCCGTCGCGCCGAGCTTCAGCGATCGCATCCTCAACACCGCTTACAAGCTCTTCCCCGAGTCGCAGGCGGCGAAAGGCAAGACCGACGAGGCGCCCGACCGACCGCCGACCACCGAGGCGGTCGCCTTCGCGCACCTGATGAAAGGGGTTCACTGGTAGAGGGGCGCCGGCTCAAGCACTGGGGCTGGGGATATGAGGACCAGACGCCGTCGCGGGCGGAGGTCGAGGCGGCGTCGAAGGGGATACGGGAGCGGTTCGGGTTCGGCGGCGAGCCGGAGGAGGCGGTGCCGCTGGAGGCGGTCGAGCTGCGAGCGTCACGGCTGAAGGCGCCGGGAGATCTCGGCGACCTCTTCACGGACGACAGGTACGAGCGGGTGAGTCGTGCGCTCGGCAAGGCCTACCGCGACGTGGTGCGCGGCTTCCGCGGCGAGTTCGAGAACCCGCCGGACCTGGTGGCGACGCCGCGCGACGAGTCCGAGGTCGAGGCGGTGCTGAGCTGGGCGGAGGCGGAGGGAGCCGCCGTGATCCCCTTCGGCGGCGGCACCAGCGTCGTCGGCGGGGTGGAGGGGCGGCTCGGCGAGCGCCCTTTCGTCTCGCTCGACCTGCGGCGGCTCGACCGGGTGCTGGAGGTGGACGGCGAGTCGCTGGCGGCTCGGATCCAGGCCGGCGCGACCGGCCCGGCGCTGGAGGAGCAGTTGCGCGGCCACGGCCTCACCCTGCGCCATTTCCCGCAGTCGTTCGAGTTCTCGACCCTGGGCGGCTGGATCGTGACCAGGGCCGGCGGCCACTTCGCGACGCTCCACACGCACATAGACGACCTGGTCGAGTCGGTGCGCGCGACCACCCCGCGCGGGACCTGGGAGAGCCGCCGGCTTCCCGGCTCGGGCGCCGGCCCCTCGCCCGACCGGGCGCTGATCGGCTCGGAGGGGACTCTCGGCGTCGTCACCGAGGCGTGGATGCGGGTGCGGCCGCGGCCGGAGTTCAAGGCCTCGTGCGGGGTCGAGTTCGAAGACTTCCTCGCGGGAGCGCGGGCGGTGCGCGAGATCGCTCAGTCGGGCCTGTACCCGGCCAACTGCCGCCTGCTCGACGCGCTCGAGGCCGGCACGACCGGCGCCGGCAGCGGCGAGAGGAGTCTGCTCGTGCTCGGCTTCGAGTCGGCCCGCGGTCCGGTGGGGGCGGCGATGAACCAGGCCATTGCGATCGCCCGCGAGCACGGCGGCGAGCCGGGCGATGTCCGCGAGCAGGCTCCCGGCCTCGGCGGGAAGAGCGAGGGCGGCGCGGTCGAGACCTGGCGCAACGCCTTCCTCCTCGCGCCCTACCTGCGCGACACGTTCGTCGCCTGCGGCGTGCTCTCAGAGACCTTCGAGACGGCGATCACCTGGGATCGCTTCGAGGAGCTGCACGCGACCGCGATCGAGGCGGCGCGCCGCAAGGTAGCCGAGGTCTGCGGAGCGCCTGCCGACGGCCCCGGCTCGCCGCGGGTCAGCTGCCGCTTCACGCACGTCTATCCGGACGGCCCGGCCCCCTACTTCACGGTGATGGCGCCCGCGGTGCGCGGCGGCGAGGTCGAGCAATGGGACGAGGTCAAGGCGGCCGCCTCGGAGGCCGTCCTCGAAGCGGGCGGCACGATCACCCACCACCACGCGGTCGGCCGCGACCACCGCCCCTGGTACGACCGCCAGCGACCCGACCCGTTCGCTGCAGCCCTGCGCGCCGCCAAGGCGGAGCTCGATCCTTCTGGCATCCTCAATCCCGGCGTTCTGATCGACCCATGAAGAAGTACGAAGACAACAAGCCAGGGGATTCATGGCGCCTCGACGACGCAGTGCGCCGCCGCAGGCTGCTTGAAGATGCGCGTCGGCCGATGTCCGTCAATCTGGCTGAGACGATCGCGCTGAGCGAATACGTCTCGCGCTTCGCGGGCAGCGCCTGGCATGCCAAGAAACCCGGCGAGAGTTGAGCGACTCTCTTCAGCTTGGGGAACTGGTCGAGCGTCTGGTCTCGGCCGAAATTCGCTTTGTCGCCGTCGGTGGCATGGCCGTGGGCGCCTGGGGCCACGTTCGAGCGACCAAGGATCTGGATCTGGTCCCCGATCCCTCGCAGGAGAACCTCGAACGGCTCGCGGCCCTGCTTCGCGAACTCGACGGCAAGGTCGAGGTCGCCGAAGGGCTGCTTACTGGCGACGCGATCTGGACCTTCCTCAAGTCAGGAGACCGGACGCTCGTCGTCACCAGCCTAGGTCGGGTCGACGTGATTCAGGGACACCCGCAGGTTCCGCGCTACGGGGAGTTGGAGGCGGCGGCCACGACGGTGGAGATGGATGGCTTCCCTGTCCGCGTCTGCTCCCTAGACCACCTGCTCCAGATGAAGCGAGCGAGCGAGCGTCCACGGGATCGCGACGACCTCGAAGCGCTCGAAGCCATTCGGGAGAGCCACAGCCCCGAACGCTGACCCGGCCCGGCGGTACCCTGTCGCGACCGCGCTTCCGCGCCCCTTCGCCCATGGGCACGATCACCTCCGAACACCCGACCGTCCCGACCGATCCCGGTCGCGCCGCCGCCGACGAGCCGGTCGTGCCGCGCCGCACGCCGCTGCGGGCGGCGATCAAGACGGGGCGGCCGCAGGAGTGGATCAAGAACCTCTTCGTCTTCGCCGGCCTGCTCTTCTCGGGCAAGTTCAACGACCCGCACGCGGTCGGCGAGGCGGTCCTCGCCTTCCTCTCCTTCTGCGCGATCTCCAGCGCCGGCTACTACGTCAACGACCTGATCGACGTCGAGCTGGACCGCAAGCACCCCCGCAAGCGCTTCCGGCCGCTGGCCGCCCGCGAGCTCTCCGAGGGCGCCGCCAAGGCGATCGCGCCGGCGCTGGCGCTCGGCGCGATCGCGCTCGCCTTCGCCACGGTCAACTGGGAGGTCGGCGTGATGGTCGTCGTCTACGGCGTCGCCCAGATGGCCTACAGCCTCGGCCTCAAGCAGATCGTGATCGTCGACGTGATGGTCCTCGCCGGCCTCTTCATCCTCCGCGTCGCCGCCGGCGCCAGCGCGGTCGACGCCCACGCCTCCGAATGGCTGCTGCTCTGCACCGGCATGATCGCCCTCTTCCTCGGCTTCACCAAGCGCCGCCAGGAGGCGGTCTCCGAGCTGCACGAGGGGACGAGCAGCCGCCCGGTCCTCGAGCACTACTCGCTGCCCTTCCTCGACCAGATGGTCGCGATGGTCACCACCGGCACGGTGATCAGCTACTCGATCTACGCGGTCGACTCGCCGCTGATCGGCAACGAGATGATGTGGACGATCCCGCCCGTCGTCTACGGCATCTTCCGCTACCTCTACCTGATCTACGACCGCAACGACGACCGCTCGATCGCCGCGATGGTCGCCCAGGACAAGGGCATGATCGGCGCCGGCGCCTCCTTCGTCGTCGTCGCCTTCCTGCTGCTCTACGCGTTCAGGTAGACCAGAAAAGTCCTATTGGTCACCTATGGTGGCCAGATGGGCGAGGCTGAAATTGCGCTGCTCGGGGTGATCGCGGGGGCGCTCGTCACCGGGCTGATGACCGTCTATTCGGCAAGGGCCGAACGCCGCAACAAAGCGCGGGCCTCGGCGATGCTCCTCGTCGAGAACCTGCACATCGTCAGGGGCTTCGTCCAGTCGGCCGTGGAACGAGATGATTGGTGGAGGTCTCCGCTCCCGCTCGACGCCTGGCTGGAGCATCGGGATGCGCTGGCGAACGGCAGCATCCCGGGGAGGTACTTTCACACCCTCGCCGGCCTTTACAGCATCCTCGAGTGGATGGAACGGGAACGCATCAGAGGCGCGCCGCTCGAGGCCGAGCGCGCGGTCGCCCTCGAAGAGCGTGTCATCCAGACGTTCGCCACGACGCTGGGATTCGGCCTTCGCCGCCGCGAGCGAGTCTTGCTGGGGCTACTCGGCCTGGGAGCGCGAATCGGCCTTTGGACCGAAGATGAGGCCGAACAACGGTTCTTCAAGGTCTCGTCGATCGCTGTTGATCTGCCCGACGAGCCGGCACCATGACGGCGCCGCTCTACGCCATGCCCATCTCGGGTCCCGGCGCCTGTTCCATTAGGTAGAAGCGCGCGCGGCCGATCTCCTCGCCGTTGACCTCGACGATGACGGCGTGGGGACCGGCGGTCGAGAAGGTAGCGGCGGTGCCGATCGACATCACGAGGCGCTGCTCGGCGCCTGGGGGCATGCCGGGCGGGCGGCCGGTCTCGAACTCGGCCTGGAAGCCCTCGTTCAGCTCGTTGCCGTCGGGGTCGTGGATGTTGAGGTGGAGGCTGTGGCGTTTGTTGGTCTCGTCCCAGCCGACGTCGATGCCGAGCGAGATGTGGAAGCCCCAGT
>DASWMG010000136.1:0-2267 GCA_036399875.1 Solirubrobacterales bacterium | reverse complement strand
CGTGAGATCGGCTACCTGCACAAGCTGCACAGCGTCTTGGAGCAGCGCAGCGAGCAGACCAAGGCGCCCGGCCTCGTCTTCCAGGAGGCCGACCTGCCGGTCCGCGTCCTGCGCGACGTCTTCCTCTCGGACTTCGAAACGGCGGTCATCGACTCGCCGAAGCAGTTCGACCGGGTGACCAAGTTCTTCCAGCGCACCGCGCCGGAGCTGGTCGAGAAAGTCGAGCTCTACAAGGGCAGCAAGCCGCTGCTCGAAAAATGGGGCGTCGACAAGGAGATCCAGTCGACCCTGGAGCGCCGCGTCGACCTGCCCGGCGGCGGCTATCTGATCATCGACTACACCGAGGCGCTGACCGTGATCGACGTCAACAGCGGCTCGTTCACGGGGCGCGGCAAAGGCGGCCTCGAGGAAACGATCACCAAGGTCAACACCGAGGCGGCCGAGGAGGCGGTCCGGCAGCTTCGGCTGCGCGACATCGGCGGCATCATCGTCATCGACTTCATCGACATGGCGCGGGCCAAAAACCGCGACAAAGTCCTGAAGACGCTGCGCAAAGCGCTCGACACCGACAAGTCGAAGAGCTACGTGGTCGAGGTCTCGCCGCTCGGCCTGGTCGAGATGACCCGGCAGAACATCACCGACGGCGTGCGCGAGATCCTCACGGCCTCGTGTCCGACATGCCAGGGGCAGGGGGTCGTGCTCTCGGCGGAGACCGTCGCCCTCGACGGGCTGCGCAAGATGCGCGACCTCTCCAGCCGCGACGCCGAGGCGTTCCTGCTGCGGGTCAACCCGAAGGTGGCGGCCGAGCTGATCGACGCCGACAGCGGCCTCGCCGAGCTCGAGGAGGAAACCGGCAAGCAGTTCCACTTCGAGGGCGGCGACGCGCTCGGGATCGAGACCTTCGAGCTGGTCGAAGCGGGCACCCGCGCCGAAATCGAGGAGCGGGCGCTGCCCTTCAAGGTCGGCGAGGAGGTCCTGGTCAAGATCGACGAGCCGCACATGTACAACGCCGACGACGCGGTGGCGCGGATCGACTCCTACATCGTCAGCGTCAGCGGCGGCGGGCGTTTCGTCGGCGAGCGCAAGATGGTGCGGATCGAGCGGGTCGAGCGAGCCGCGGCGGTAGCCTCGCTGCTCGGCGGCGAGCCGGCCAACGGCGAGTCAGCCAACGGGAACGATCCCGAGGCTCTAGAATCCTCCGCCTCGCGCAGTAGCCGTCGCGGCCGCAGGGGCGGTCGCGGCAGGTCCGGCGCCACTTCGAAAGCGGCAGATAGACCATGAGCAAAACCACCAGCACCTACGCGGTCATCGAGAGCGGCGGCAAGCAGTACCGCGTCGAGAAGGGCAGCTCGCTGCTCGTCGACCGGCTGGATGCCAAGGAGGGCGACAAAGTCGCCCTTCGCGCCGTGATGTTCCGCGACGACGACGTGGTCGCCGAGCCGAAAGAGCTCGAGAAGGTGAAAGTTGAGGCGAAAGTCGCCGAGCACCTGCGCGGGCCGAAGATCAAGGTCTTCAAATACAAGCCCAAGAAGGGCTACCGGCGGCGCGCCGGCCACCGCTCGGAGCTGACCAGGGTCGAAGTCACCGAGCTGAAAATGGGCGCCCGCAAAGCGGCGGCGAAAAAAGCCGACAAACCGGCTGCTAAAAAGAGCGACGATGGCTCATAAGAAAGGACTCGGCTCCAGCCGCAACGGCCGCGAATCCAACCCCAAGATGCTCGGGGTCAAGGTCTTCGCCGGCCAGAAGGTTTCCGGCGGCGAGATCATCGTGCGCCAGCGCGGCACCCGGTTCTGGCCGGGCGACGGCACCGGCCTCGGCCGCGACCACACGATCTTCGCGACGCGCGAAGGTGTGGTGGAGTTCAAGCCGGGCCGCAAGGGCCGGACGATTTCGGTCATCGCGGATTAGCTGACGGGAGGGGAGGGCACGAAGCCCCTCCCCCGAAGACCGTTGCGCAGCTGATCGTTTCTGGAGGTGCGGGGCGTGGTCCCTTGAGCCTTCGTGGGAGGGGCATCGTGCCCTCCTTGGCGCGAAACTCGCGCATACCGCGAGGAACGTGCCAACTACGCTCTCCTGCGATGCATGACAAGGCGAAGATCTGGGTCGAGGGGGGGGCTGGCGGCAATGGGGCCGTGAGCTTTCGCCGTGAGGCGCATGTGCCCAAGGGTGGGCCCGATGGTGGGGATGGTGGGCACGGGGGGGATGTGGTGCTGGTCTGCGATGCGTCGAAGCGGGACCTGGGGGCGCTGCGGGGGAGCAAGCACTTC
>DASWMG010000135.1:0-4967 GCA_036399875.1 Solirubrobacterales bacterium | reverse complement strand
GTGCAGCAACCGGGCGACGTCGGCGGCGTCCTCGGGATTGGCGCGACGGACCATCCCAACGAGGCTAGATCACGGTCAGCTGTAGCAAGGCCCCGATCGCCCCGCAGCCGAGCACCACATAGAGCACGGTCAGCTTGCCGTGCCAGCGGTTGAGGACGAGGAAGGCGCCGACCGCCAGCAGCGCCGTCGGCACGTCGACCACGCTCGTCTCGACGATCTCCACCGTGACCGCCGCAATCAGGCCGATAACCGCCGCGGCGACGCCGAGCAGGAAAGCGCGGATGCGCTCGTTCTCGGCCGCCGCGACGAGGAAGCGGTGGAAGAAGATCGGCAGGACGAAGGCCGGCAGGAAGATGCCAACGGTCATCAGCAGCCCACCGCCGAGCCCGCCGGCCAGGTAGCCGACGAAGGTCGAGAAGATGATCAGCGGCGCCGGCAGCACGCCGCCGATCGCGAGGCCGTCCACGAACTGCTCGTCGGTGAGCCAGCCCTGACCCTCGACCGCGCTCTCCTGCAGGAAGGGGATGACGGTGAAGGCGCCGCCGAACGTCAGCAGCCCGGCCTTGAGGCCCTCGAAGAAGATCTCGGCGCCGAGCGGCAGCGCGATCGCGCCGACCGCCAGCCCTAGGAGGAGCGGCCCTGGCAGCGCCAGCGAGGAGACGCGCCCGCGCCAGCGCGAGGCGTTGCTCCACAGCTCGTAGGCGAGTCCGCCGCCGAGCAAGACGAGAACGAACGCGGCCTCGGCGAACAGGGTCAGCGCGAAGGCCGCGGCGGCGATCAGCGCCAGCGGCAGGTCGGTGACGAAGGCGCCGCTGAGGCGGACCAGCGCCCGGGCGACGATCGCGCCGACCGCCGCCGTCAGCCCGTAGAAGAGCTCGTCGAGGTGGCCGGCCAGGTCGGCCTCGACGTAGAGCGCCGAGAGGCCGAGCATCAGCAGGAAGCCGGGCAGCATGAAGCCGAGCCCGGCGAGGAAGCCGCCCAGCTTGCCGCCGCGCAGGCGACCGAAGAAGACGCAGAGCTCGTGCGCCTCGGGCCCCGGCAGCACCTGGTAGACGGCGAGCGTCCGCTTGAACGTCTCCTCGTCGACCCAGCCCTCCTCGTCGACGCACTCGTGCTTGATCATCGCGATCTGGGCCGCCGGTCCGCCCCAGGCGAGGCAGCCGAACTTGAGGAAGCGCAGGAAGATCGAGGCGGGAGATTCGAGCCTGGCGGCTGGAGCGTTCATCGCGCGGCGCATCCTCGCCGATCGCCAGGCGTTTTCGCCCGCTCGGCGGCGCGTTCGAATTCCCAATGGGCGACTTCTTCAAACCGTTTGCCTTCTCACTTTGCGGGCAGTCACACATACCGGGGCAAACGGCGCCGGGGAATACGAACGTGGAGGTACTTGGAATGGCTGACGCGACCAGTCCGCCGGGCACGACCGCCCAAGGGCAAGACGAATCGCAGGTGCGCGAAAAGGCGCAGGAAGTAGCCGGTCAGGCGCAGGAGAAAGCTCAGGAAGCGGCCGGTCAGGCGCGCGGGAAAGTGAGCGAACAGGTAGATCAGCGCTCGACCCAGGCCGGCGAGCAGATGAGCGGCGCCGCGCAGGACATGCGCAGCGTCAGCGACGAGCTGCGCAAACAGGGCAAGGACACGCCCGCCAAATACGTCGAGAAAGGCGCCGAGAAGGCGGAGCAGCTCGGCTCCTACCTGAAAGACGCCGACGGCGACTCGATCCTCTCGGACATCGAGGACTTCGGACGGCGCCAGCCGATGGCGGTACTCGCCGGAGGGCTGCTGGTGGGCATGGCCGCCGCCCGCTTCCTCAAGTCCTCCAGCCGCGGCCGCTACCAGAGCCGCGTTGGCTCGCAGAGCCAGACGCGCGAACTGGGCAGGGCGCCGGCGCCGCTGCCGGACACCGCCGGCACCTCGGCGCCCGGCGAACCGCTGACGGGACGCCAGTCGGTGCCGCTCGGGACGCCGCCGGAGAGCCCGGTCCCGACCGGGCCCGCCGTGGGGCGATGAGCATCGTGAACGGCCAGAGCGCCGATCTGCGCGACAGCTCGACCGGAGAGCTGCTCAAGCAGCTCTCCGAGAAGAGCTCGGAACTGGTCCGACAGGAGCTCGAGCTGGCCAAGGCCGAGCTCTCCGAGAAAGGCAAGCAGGCCGGCAAGGGCGCCGGCATCCTCGGCGCCGCCGGCGTCGTCGGACTGCTCGCCGCCGGGGCGCTGACCGCCTTCCTGATCCTTCTCCTCTCCGAGGCGATGGACGCATGGGTGGCGGCGCTGATCGTGACCGTGGTGTACGGGGCGGTCGCCGCCGTCCTCGGCCTCAAAGGCCGGGACAAAGTCAGGGAGAGCATGCCTCCCGCCCCCGAAGAAACCGTCGAGAGCGTTAAGGAGGACGTGCAATGGGCCAAGACCCGAGCCAGATCCGCGAGGAGATAGAGCAGACCAGATCGGAAATGGGTGACACCGTGGACGCGCTGGCACACAAGACCGACGTCAAAGGACGCGTCAAGGAGTCGTTCAGCGATAAGAAGGAGAGGTTGCGAGGTCAGATGATGGGCACGACGTCTCGGATCGGCGAAGCAACGCCGGACACCGAACAGATGAAAGAAGGCGCCCGGCAGGCTGCCGGCGTGGCCCAGGAAAATCCGATCGGGCTGGCGCTCGGCGGTCTCGCCGCCGGCTTCCTCGCCGGGATGATGCTGCCGAGCACCCGGGTCGAGGACGAGAAGATGGGTGCGCTGGCCGACCAGGTCAAGGAGAAGGCGTCCGAGATCGGCGAAGAGGCGGTCGAGCGCGGAAAGGACGTCGCCGGCCAGGTGGCGGAACAGGCGAAAGAGACCGCCAAGGAAGCCAGCTCCGAACAGGCCGAGGAGATGAAATCGAGCGCTCAGGAAAGCGCCCAGGACGTGGGCGGAACCCAAACGCAATCGCAGCCGATCACCCGCTAGAGCTTGGCCGAGGGCGACACCGTCCTCCGTGCCGCCAGGCGACTCGAGCAGACGCTTGGCGGTGCGGAGGTCTCGGTCTCAAGCCCCAACCCGCGGGGCCGGATAGCGGGGCTCGAGCGCCTCGACGGCAGGCGCCTCGACGGCGTCGACGTGCACGGCAAGAACCTGCTGCTGCGCTTCGGCGACCTCGTCCTGCACAGCCACCTCGGCATGAACGGAGCCTGGCACGTCTACCGGCGCGGCGGGCCGTGGCGCAAGCCGGCAGCCGCCGCGTGGGCGGTGCTGCGGGGGGAGGAGTGGGAGGCGGTCCAGTTCGGCGGTCCGACTCTGCGGGTGCTGCGGGCGGGTGCGGTGCGGCTCGACCCGCAGCTCGCCGGACTCGGTCCCGACGTCCTCGCCGAGGACTTCGACCTGGCCGAGGCGGTGCGCTCGCTGCGCGCCAGCGGCGAGATCGAGCTCGGCGAGGCGCTGCTCGACCAGCGACGGATTGCCGGCATCGGCAACATCTACAAGAGCGAGGCCTGCTTCGCGGCGCAACTCGACCCGTGGCGGCGACTGGACGAGCTCAGCGACGCCGAGCTGGAGCGCGTCCTGCTCGCCGCCCGCGAGCAGATGCTGAGCGCGGTCGCGGAGGGGCGGCACGAGCGCGCGGTCTACCGGCGTGCCGGCCGTCCCTGCCCGGTCTGCGGGACGCTGATCTCCTCGCGCGGCCAGGGCGACGCGAATCGCACGACCTACTGGTGCCCTAACTGCCAGTTTCCCCATTAGCAGCGGGTTTCGACGCTTGCGGTGCGTGGGTACTCCTTTGTTGACCAGTTCGAATTCGAGAGTGCGCTCTTGCATTCAGCGAAAGCGCACTTGCTCTGCTGAAGGCGCGTGTGTCTCTCGCCTTGCCTTAGGAGGCCTCAATGGAGTCAGCAAGCACGCGTGCCGGCAGGACGGGCGCAGAGGTAGGTTCGGCTCGTGACCGTGGCTGGGCACGGCGCCTGACCACCGAGACGAAACAGGCGTTCAAGACCACCGAGTTCTGGGCCTTCGTGGCCGTCGCCGTCGCGATCCTGATCAGCGCCGCGACCATCAAGGGCGGCGACACCGCCCCGGGCACCGACGAGTTCATCGCCCGCCAGGCGTGGCTGTACGTGGCGATCCTCACCGGCGCATACGTGATCGGTAGAGGGCTCGCCAAGTCCGGCTCTCGCGAGCCCTACGACGAGGACCGCGACGACCGCGATTAGGACGGGCAGCCGACACGCTTGCTCCCTTTCCGGTCATATAGACCCCTAACGGAGCAAGCGTGCGTTCGGCGCGCGCTCGGCGCGGGTAAGACTGCCGCATGGCTCCCTGGATCGCCCGTCGCATGCTGCCGTTCGCCTGGCGGCGCATTCCCTGGAAGATGGTCTGGGCCGTCGCGCTCTGGCTGACCGAGAAGGGCCGCGAGCGGGTTGAGACCAACCTGACCCACAAGGAGCGCAGCGAGCTGTGGACGCTGGTCAAGAAGTCGCGGGGGCGGCCCGACCGGCTCTCCCAACGCGACCGCACCCGGGTCAAGAACATCGTCACCAAGGCAGTCCGGGGCTAGGCGTGGAGGAGCCGGCAACCCGGATCACTCCCTACCGCAACGGGCCCTATCTGGTGCGCGGCCCGTTCGTCCTCGTCGACCAGGACGGCAACGAGATCGAGGTGAAACGGCGGGTCGTCGCGCTATGCCGCTGCGGCCGCTCGCGGATGCGGCCGTTCTGCGACGGCACTCACAAGGGGATCCGCTTCCGGGCCGAGAGCGGCGTCGCCGAGCCGCCCGACCAGGACGAGGTGCTGGCGGAATCGGGCGCGCTCGCCGAGCCCGGCCTGGTCGCGCCCGACTCCGCGTAGCGCCGGCGCAGCTCGCGCATCGGCGTCGCCGCGTGGCGCAGACGGCGCTCGCCGTAGCGGACGCCACCGGCCAGCCGTTCACCGACCGCAAGCCAGGCGCAGACGGCGCGCTCGGCGATCCAGGCCGGCGCCAGCAATGAGCCGCTGAGCGGGAAGCGCG
>DASWMG010000134.1:0-1919 GCA_036399875.1 Solirubrobacterales bacterium | reverse complement strand
TGGAGCCCCCGCCGGGACCGCCCTCCAAGCGCCCCTATTTGCCGGTCGGGTGGTACTCCCGGCCTTTCTTGGTCACCCGGCCCTCTTTCTCGAGTTCGCCCAACACCCGGTAGAGGTAGTTCGGTTTGATTTTCATCTGCTTGGCGACCTCCGAAGCGGAGATCCCGGGATTGCCTTCGACCAGTTTGACCGCCTGATCGGCGCGGGTCCCGCCACGACGACGGCGCCGGCGCCGCGGAGCGCCGCCGGCGTTTCCGGCGCTTTTCGTGCCAGAGCCGCGCGGACGACCGGGGCGACGACCGGGGCGCCCACTGGATTTCTCACCGAGGGCCGCGAGCGCTCTGTCGATGCGGTCGATTTTGTCCTCGTGGTAACGGCGCTGCTCCTGAAGGGCCGCGACTGGGTCGGGCTCTTGAGTGTTGCTTGGCATCTGTTTCCTTTCAGTCGGTCGCCCAGGGCGCACCGGAGACTGGTAAGCAGGTCACTGCAAACTGGAGTGTCGCATACGGTGGAAATTCTTACACCGGCGACTGTAACCGTGAAGAAGCGATGGCTGAATGATCAACCAAACTTCTCAGGCGGTTCGTTCCGCCTGACGCTCGGGCGAAATTCGCACCACGTTCCGGGCGAGCCCCAGCTTCTCCATGCCGGAGATGATCAGCGCCGAGGGATCGACCTCCCAGCGGCGCAGCCCGTGCGTGGCCGAACGTGGAAAAGCGTGGTGGTTGTGGTGCCACGACTCGCCGAGGGACGGGATCGCGAGCCAGAAGACGTTGGTTGACTTGTCCTCGGTGGCAAAACGCCGACTGCCCATGAAGTGACAAATCGAGTTGACGCTCCAGGTGACGTGGTGGACGAAGAAGACCCGCACCAGGCCCCCCCACAGGAGGCCCGTGGCGGCTCCCAGGAGAGTGCCGCTGAGCAGGTAACCGGCGAGGGCGGGGAGGGCGAGGCTCGCCAGCACCAATGGGGCGAATTGCCGGGAGATGGCGCGCATGCCGCGGTCCTCGTAGAGGTCGGCCGCGTAGCGCTTCCAGTCGGCGCGTCCCTGGGTCGAGAAGAGCCAGCCGGTATGGGCGTGCCAGAGACCGGCTAGCACTCCCCTGACCCCACCGTCGTGTCCGACGTGGGGACTGTGAGGATCACCCTCTTCGTCGGTATGGGCGTGGTGCTTGCGGTGGTCGGCGACCCAGGCGATCACCGGCCCCTGCACGGCCATCGAGCCGAGGACGGCGAAGAGGTACTCGACCGGCTTGGAGGTCTGGAAGGAGCGGTGGGTCAGGAGGCGGTGGAAGCCGACCGTGATTCCAGCGGCGGTCACGAGGTACATGGCGGCGGCGATCGCGAGATCCGTGGGGGTGACGAAGCTGTTCCAGAGCAGGACGATCGCGGTGACCGTGGCCGCGAAGGGAAGAACCACGGCTCCGAGGTTGACGACTTTCTCGCCTTTGCTCATTTCGCTCATGCAGGCAAAGTAACCCTCCATCCGCGATAGAAATTAAGCTGCAGGCGAATTCAAGCGGGCTTATTCTTGTAATTCAATGATAAAAACCTCCGATTCTGAGCCCTGGCGCGCGCTTCCCGCCAGCGTGGCCGACCTGTTCGAGCCCGAGTTGGAGGCGATCTCCGAGGAGATCCTGGCGACGATCGGCCGCGAGGTGCCGGAGTACGCCCGACCGCTCGAGGGTCGCTTCGGCGTCGGTCTGCGGACCGGCGTCGCCGAGGCCCTGCGCCAGTTCCTTGCCCTCGTTCGCGATCCGGAGGGTGGCCGGGGGACCGGGCGCGAGGTGTACGTGCAACTCGGCCGCGGCGAGTTGCGGCAGGGGCGGACGCTCGATTCCTTGCAGGCGGCCTACCGGGTCGGCGCCCGGGTGGCCTGGCGACGGCTCTCGCGCGCCGGCCGCAAGGCGGGTCTCGAC
>DASWMG010000133.1:0-5188 GCA_036399875.1 Solirubrobacterales bacterium | reverse complement strand
CCGCTCGCGCAGGTGGCCGGGCTCCGGCTCGGCCTGCGGGAGGTGGCCGCCGGTGAAGAGGATCAAGGCGATCGCGTAGAAGGACGCGGCGTCCAGCAGCAGCGCTGACTGGACGCCGAAGGCGGCTACGACCGCGCCGGCGACGGCTGGCCCGATCGCGGCGCCGCCGGTGAAGGCGATGTTGAGGATCGCGTTGCCCGCTCGCAGCTCGCCCTCTTCCTGGAGCATCGCGGCGGCCACCGCGCGGGTCAGGGCACGCGCGCTCAGCGCAAGCGCTCCGTCCAGGGTCGCCACCGCAACGACCGCCGCCAGGGAGAAATGGTCGGCGAGCAGCGCCAGGGCGCCGAAGGCGGCCGCCTCGCCGGCGTAAATGGTCGGCAGCACGTAGCGGGGGGGCGGTCGCTCGAGACGCGCGACGAGGATCGGCGTCAGCAGGGCCGGCAGGAAACCGGTGCCGAGGAAGAGCGCGGTGGTGGCCAGCGCGCTTTCGGTCAGCTCGAAGACAAGCACCGAGAGGGCGACGATGCCGAGCCAGTCGCCGAGCTCGTTGACGGCGTAGGAGAGCGCCAGGCGGCGGAACTGGGGCCGCCGCAGGGGCGCTTTGAGGGCTTGGCTACGCACGGCTTGGCTCCCGTCCTACCTTATTTCTGCACAAGTTTTCGTGCAGATGCACAACTTTCGGGGAACTTGTGCTACAAGTTGTTCATCAACGCACGAGTTTTGGATCGCCGGCAAGCGATCTGAGGGCTTCAGTCAACGAGAAGGGGATCAGCATGGGCTACCGTCGCTAAGACTTAGAAGACAAGCGAGAAGCTTCTCAAGCTTTCGCTTTGCGTGCGAGGACGCCCCCTGTTGGGCGTCTTTTCGCATTTAAGGGCCTGCACGGCCCCGTGCAATTTTTGGCCAGCCAACCAGGATTTCTTGCCCGGCCCTGCCTGAGCGTCTACGTTGTGCCTGCAAGTCACGGGGTTCCAGTCCATCGCGACGCAGGGAACCGTGCTGTTCGCATGAATTTCCAGTGCAGGCCGATCTGAAGCGATCGGCGGTGAGAAATGCAAGAGAAGCGTCCGACTCCGTTGATCATCGGCCTGGAGATGGCCCTCCTGGGGACGATCGCCGTGGCCGCCGTCCTGCGCGGCTCCGACGCCAACTGGGACCCGGCGCTGTTCGGCATCCTGCTCGGCTTCTCGATCTTCAGCGACCTGACCGCGATCGAGACCGAATCGAAGCTGAAGATCTCCGGCAGCTTCCTCGCCCTGGTCCTGGCGATGGTCTTCCTCGGCGGCGCACCGGCGGCGATCATCGGCTGCATCTCGATCCTCTTCGGTTGGCTGCGCTGGCGCGACGAGCCGCACGACCTGCTCAACAACCTCCTCACCTACGCGACCTTCCCGCTGATAGGCGGCTGGGCCTTCCGCGAGACGGTCGAGGGCCTTGGCATGACCCCCGCAGACCCGGCCTTCTACCCGCTCGTCTTCGCCGTCTTCCTGGTCGCGCTGGCGATCAACTTCACCCTGGTCGCCGCCTACACCTGCTATCTGGAGCGCAGTTCGTTCGTCGAGAAGACGCGCACGGCGCTGCTGCCGCTGCTGCCCTCCGAGATGGCGGCGGCGCTGATGGCGGTCGGGGTCGCCTTCATCTACAACGAGATCGGGCTCGCCGGGGTCGCCCTCTGCGGCATCGTCCTCGTCACCTTCCAGTACCTGCTCGGGGCCCTGATCGTCTCCCAGCAGCGATCTGAGGAGCTGGAGCGGCGCAGCAAGCAGCTCGCCAGCTTCCAGGTCGGCATGTTGAGCGCGCTGCTGCGCACCCTCGACCTGCGGGACCAGATGACCGCCCGCCACAGCGCGGCCGTGGCGCGCTACTCGCGGGCGATCGCCCAGCGGGCCGGCCTCTCGCGGCGCGAGGAGGAGCTCGTGCATATCGCCGCGCTCCTGCACGACATCGGCAAGTTCATCCTGCCCGACCGGATCCTGAAGGCCAACGTGCCGCTCACCGACGAAGACTGGATGCTGATCCGGCGCCACCCGCAGCAGGGCGCGCGCGTGGTCTCCTCGCTCGACGGCTACGGGCCGGTCGCCGACATCATCCTCGCCCACCACGAGCGGATCGACGGCAAGGGCTACCCGCGCGGGCTGAAGGGCGACGACATCCCAGAGCTGGCGCGGATCATCTCCGTCGCCGACACCTACGACGTGATGACCGCCCGCGACTCCTACCGCACCCCGACCTCGAGCTACGAGGCGATCCAGGAGTTGCGGCGGGTCGCCGGCAAGCAGCTCGACGCCCGCTTCGTCGAGGTCTTCATCGAGCTGCTCGAGGGCGAGGACGTCACCTTCCGCCACGGCGAGGAGGCTGACTTCGAGCGCGAGCTGGCCCTGGAAGCGCGGATCGCCGAGACCGCGAACCCGGGCGTCGAGCCGGGGCGCTTCCAGGTTCCGCGCGTCACCGTCGGCTGAGCTGGCGCGCGGGCGATACGGTTCGGCGCGATGCGCGCCGTCACCTTCCAGGCTCCCGGCGAGGTCCGGATCGAGGACAAGCCGCCCCCCGAGCTCCTAGCCGCCGACGACGCCGTCGTGCGGGTCGAGGCGAGCGGCATCTGCGGCTCCGACCTCCACATCTTCCACGGTCGGGTGCCGGTCGAGCCGGGCTTCACGATCGGTCACGAGTTCGTCGGCACCGTCCTGGCCGCCGGCTCCGACGTCGAGCGCGTCGCCGTCGGCGACCGGGTGCTCGGCTGCTTCCACGTCGCCTGCGCGACCTGCCGCGCCTGCCTGCGCAGCGATTACCACCGTTGCGAGAACGGGCGGACCTTCGGGCACGGCTCCCACCTCGGCGACCTGCAGGGCGCCCAGGCCGAGCAGCTGCTTGTCCCGCGCGCCAACCTGACGCTGCGGCGCGTCCCCGAGGGCATGTCCGACGAGGTCGCGCTCTTCGCCGGCGACGTGATGGGCACCGGCTACCACGCGATCGCCCACGCGGGGATGAAGGCCGGCGACACGGTTGCCGTGCTCGGCCTCGGCCCGGTCGGACTCTGCGCGGTGCAGGCGGCGGCTGCGGCGGGCGCCACCCAGGTCTTCGCCGTCGACTCCGTCCCGCAGCGGCTCGAGATGGCGGCGCGCTTCGGCGCGACCCCGCTGCACCTGAACGAGTCCGACCCGAAGCGCGAGGTGCGGGCGGCGACCGATGGCCTCGGCGTGGACGTCGTGGTCGACGCAGTCGGCGACCCCGGCCCGCTGGCGATGGCGGTCAGCCTGGCGCGCGACGCCGGAACGGTCTCCGGCATCGGCGCATACGCCGGCAAGGGGGAGGTGCCGATCGGGCTGGCTTGGCTCAAGGGGCTGACCCTGCGGCTCGGCCTCGCCAACGTGATCGCCCACGTCGACCGCGTCTTGGCGCTGATCGAGGCGGGCAAGCTCGACCCCTCGCCACTGGTCACCCACCGGATGAAGCTCGACGATGCCGTCGATGCCTACCGGGTCTACGACAACCGGGAAGCGCTGAAGGTGGTTCTCACGCCGTAGGAGGGATTGGCGAAACCCCCGCACACGCCTGGCGGCGGCGGACACACTGCGCGGTGCTGCGTCCTCGGTCGGCCGAATAGCACTGCTATTCGGCCTCCCTGCGTCCTTGCCCCGCTTGGTCCGGCGCTCGCCAGCCGCACACGCGGGTTTTGCCAATCCCTCCTAGGACTGGCGTCAGACGGTGCCTAACTGTGCCAGTTGACTAGTCCGATAGGTACCAGTACTGTGCCGCACAGATGGCACAGCAGATCGCGGCCCCGAACCCCTTCGCCACCGATCCCTCCGACGAACTGCCGGTCGGCCTCCAGCTGAGCTGGCGCCTGCGCGCCCTGATCGCGACCGGCCGCCTCGCCGCGGGCGAGCGACTGCCGAGCTTCCGCCGCCTCGCCGAGTGGGCGGGGGTCAACGTGAACACGGTGCGGGCTGTTTACGCCGGCCTCGAGGAGGAGGGGCTGGTCGTGAGCCGGCAGGGCCAGGGCACCTTCGTCGCCGACGACGTCGAGACCACGCCCGAGCTGGAGGAGATCGCGATCGGCGCACTGCAACAGGCGCACGAGATGGGCGTCGGCCCGCGTCAGCTCGCGATCGTGGCCGCCGCCTGCGCAAGCATGCCCGGCGCGCTGGAGGAGCCTCACGAAGGCGAGCCGCCCACCGCGCCGCCCGATCTGGCCGAGGAGAGCGAGGCGATCGAGGTCCGCCGCGAGCTGCGCCGCCAGATCGGCCGGCTCGAGGCCGAGCTGGCCACCTACACGCGCGACCTTCCCGGCGGCATGCCGACCGCGCCGCGTCGCGCCGCCGGCCACGTCGCCGGCGTCGAGGAGCTGGAGCGCACCCGCGACACGCTGATCGCGCAGCTCTCCGAGGCGCAGCGATCCGCCGAGCGGCGGGCGCGGGAGGAAGCGCGGGCCCGGGTGGCACCTCCGGTCAGCCCGCTCGAGCAGGCGATGAGCTGGTGGCGGCGCAAGTCGTAGCGCGGGCGCTGCTGCCCGCCAAGTCGGCCTTCGAGGCGGTCGGCGACATGGTCATCCTCACCGCGAGGACGCTGGTCTCGGCTACCCGGCCGCCGTATCCCTATGGCGAGGAGCTGGTCGGCCAGTTCCTCTTCGTGCTCAAGCTCTCCTGGTTTCCGATGACGATCTCGATCTTCGCCCTCTGCTTCGGGGCGGTGGGCCTGCAGGCGTCGGGGATCCTCGAGCTGTTCGGCGCCCTCGACCGGCTCGGCGGCATCTTCGTCGTAACGGCGATCCGCTTCATCGGCCCAATCGTCACCGCCGCGATCGTCGGCGGGGTCGCCGGCACCGCGATCACTGCCGATCTCGGCGCCCGCAAGATCCGCGAGGAGCTCGACGCCCTCCAGGTGCTGGGCGTCGATCCGGTCAAGAACCTGGTCGTGCCGCGTTTCCTCGCCTTGATGGTTGTGACGGCGCTGCTCAACATCTACGCGATCGTCTTCGGCCTCACCGCCGGCATCGCGGCATCGCTCCTCTACGACGAGCCGCTGGGCGGTTTCTTCGCGACGCTCTTCACCAACGTCCTGACCACCGACCTCTGGGGGTCGGTGCTGCTGTGCACGATCTTCGGCGGCATCGTCGCGGTCGTCTGCTGCTACAAGGGAATGACCGCCTCGGGCGGCCCCGCCGGCGTCGGCCGCGCCGTCAACCAGG
>DASWMG010000132.1:0-3510 GCA_036399875.1 Solirubrobacterales bacterium | reverse complement strand
CCCCGCCTTCGGCGACTACATCAACGCGCAGTTGCTCGGCGGCACCCAGCAGGCGATGATCGGCAACGTGATCCAGTCGCTCTACCTGAACCAGCGCGACTACCCGGAGGCGGCGGCGCTCTCCTTCCTGATGATGGCGCTGATCCTCGCCGTCGTCGTCGTCTACATCCGCTTCGCCGGGACCGGCGCCTTCATGGGCGACGAGGACGAGGAGACGGCGAGGTGAGCGTCGCGGCGCGCGCCTGGGGCTCGCTGCGACGCAACGCGCTGCCGCTCTACGCGGCGCTCGCCGTCGCCTACATGCTGATCCCGATCGTCGTCATCGCCGTCTTCTCGTTCGGCGAGGCGCCGAAGGACAAACTCACCTTCGGCCTGGACGAGGGCTTCACGCTCGAGTACTGGGAGACGGTCTTCTCGCTGCCGCAGCTGAACGACGCGCTGATGACGAGCCTGCGGCTGGCCGCCTTCTCGACCGTGATCTCGACCGCGATCGGGACGCTGATGGCGATCGCGCTGGTCCGGCACAGGTTCGTCGGACGGCGAGCGGCGAACCTCCTGATCGTGATCCCGATGGCGACCCCCGAGGTCGTGATCGGCGCCGCCCTGCTCTCGATGTTCATCTATTACACGTTCGCGCTCGGCTTCACGACGCTGCTGATCGCCCACGTGATGTTCTCGATCAGCTTCGTCGTGGTCGTGGTGCGGTCGCGGCTGATCGGCTTCGACCGTCACCTCGAGGAGGCGGCCGCCGACCTTGGCGCGACGCCGCTCGCGACCTTCCGCACCGTGACGCTGCCGCTGCTGGCGCCGGGGGTGGTCGCGGCGGCGCTGCTCGCCTTCGCCCTCTCGATCGACGACTTCGTGATCTCGAACTTCAACTCGGGGACGACCGTGACCTTCCCGCTCTACGTCTACGGGGTCAGCCTGCGCGGCATTCCCGTGCAGGTGAACGCGCTGGCGACGCTGCTCTTCCTCGTCGCCGTCGTGGCGGTGGCGCTCGTGCTCTGGCAGCAGCGGCGTGCCGAACGGCTCGCCGCGGTCCGCCCCGAACTCGAACCGTCGGCGCCGATCCCGGCCCCGCCGGCCCAGGCGACGACGTGAGCGCCGCTGCAACGAGCGAGCGGCTCCCGAACTACGTCGGCGGCGCCTGGCGGCCGGTGGTGGGGGTCGAGACGCTGGAGGACGTCGATCCGGCCTCGGGCGAGGTGGTGGCGCGGGTGCCGCTCAGCGGGGCCCGTCACGTCCGCGAGGCGGTCGAGGCGGCGCGGGGCGCGCAGCGGGCCTGGCGCGAGGTACCGCCGCAGCGGCGGGCGCGGGCGGTGCTGGCGCTGCGCGACGAGCTGCTGCGCCGCCGCGCGGAGCTGACCGCGCTGGTCACCGCCGACATGGGCAAGACGCTGGAGGACGCCGACGGCGAGGTGGGGCGCGGCATCGAGTCGGTCGAGTCGGCGGCGGCGATCCCGCACCTGCTCAAGGGCGAGACGCTGGAGGGGGTCGCGCACGGGGTGGACGTCGAGATGGTGCGGCAGCCGGTCGGCGTCGTCGCCGCGATCACCCCGTTCAACTTCCCGGCGATGATCCCGCTTTGGTTCCTGCCCTACGCGATCGCCTGCGGCAACTCCTTCATCCTCAAGCCCTCCGAGCAGGACCCGCGGCCGGCGGCGCTGATCATGGAGATGGTCGACGCGGTCAAGGAGATCCCGGCCGGCGTCGTCAACCTGGTCCACGGCGGTCGCGAGGCGGTGACGGCGATCCTCGACGACCCCGGCATCGACGCGATCTCCTTCGTCGGACAGGCGAAGACGGCGCGCCTCGTCGCCGAGCGGGCGGCGGCGAACGGCAAGCGCGTGCAGGCCCTCGGCGGCGCCAAGAACTCGCTGGTCGTGATGCCCGACGCCGACCTCGGGCAGGCGATGCCGGCGATCATGGGCTCGGCCTTCGGCGCCGCCGGCCAGCGCTGCCTCGCCGGCTCGGTCTGCGTCGTCGTCGGCGACGAGGACCGGCGCGCCGAGGTGCGCGAGGCGCTGGTCGCGGCGGCTTCCGCCCTCCGCGTCGGCGCGGGCGACGAGGCGACGACCGACGTCTGCCCGATGGTCTCGGCCGAGGCGCGCGAGCGGGTGGCGGCGGCGATCGACGGCGCCGCCCGCGACGGCGCCGAACTGCTGCTCGACGGCCGCGGCGACGGCGGGGCGGCGGGC
Source organism: Solirubrobacterales bacterium (assembly GCA_036399875.1). Classification (GTDB taxonomy): domain Bacteria; phylum Actinomycetota; class Thermoleophilia; order Solirubrobacterales; family 70-9; genus VRUE01. Next base: position 1,312 of record DASWMG010000132.1, on the reverse strand, counting down.
ACCGTGCTCGGCCCGACGATCGCCGTCGCCGAGGCAGAGTCGGAGCTGGCGCGCGAGGAGCAGTTCGGCCCGCTGCTCACCGTCGTCGACGTGGACAGTCTCGACGCCGCGCTCGCGTTCCTCAACGGCTCGCGCTACGGCAACGCCGGCGCGATCTTCACCCGGTCCGGCGTCGCCGCACGCCGCTACCGCTACGAGGCGCAGGCCGGGATGCTCGGCGTCAACGTCGGCGTCCCCGCCCCGGTCGCCTGGTTCCCCTTCGCCGGCTGGAACGACTCGATGGACGGCGACCTGCACGCCAACGGCACCGACGCGGTCGACTTCTACACGCGCAAGAAGGTCGTTACGAGTCGCTGGTAGTCGACTCCTGCGCGGCCCGCAGCAGGTAGCCGCCGCCGACGGAGAGGAGCGCGCTGAAGACGGAGCCGCTCAGGATCACGACTTCTCCGCTGAGCGCGGTGATGAACAGCAGGGCGACCGTGGCCAGGACGCAGACGACCGTCGTCGCCAGCAGGACGTTTTCACGGCGAGACCTGTCGCGGACGGCCGTCATCCGTTCCTCGGTCTCGACCATGAGGCGAAGGTCCTTGCGGCGCTCCTCGGAATCGGCGAGCCGCTGCCGCTCCCGCCTCTCTTCCTCCAGCGCCTCCTCGGCGCTGTCGATCAGGCCGATCGCCCGCCGGTTCGCCTTGTCGAAGTTCCTTACCGCCCGGACCCGCAGGGCGTTGTCGGTCTTGCTGACCTGACCTGACTTCGACTGCTCGAGGATCGCTGCGATCGCGTCGCTGACGCGCTTCGCGATCGTTTCGGCTTCCGCCCCGGCGCTGTCCACGGCTCAGCTTCCATGCGCCATCTGTCTTCGACCAGCCCCCTTCGGCCGAACGGACACAGCCGTCCGGCAACGTTCTGGAAACCCGCGACCCAGCGCAGGCGAAGCCCGCAGAGAACCTAGCGGAACGCGCCAGTAGTTGTCAAGGAACTTTTCCTTTTATGGAACTAATTGAATTGTTTTGAATATTTGGACCAGGCCGCTACCGGCCGATGTGGAAGCCAATTAGTTCGGGGACGCGGGAGACGAGAGCGCTGAGCGGATCGGGGCGGCGGCCGGCGAGCTCGGCCCCGTCCCGGCAGCCGAGGGCGCGGCGGATGATTTCGCCGCCGAGCCAGTGCAGGGGCTCGGGCGGGACACGCCGCGGAGATGGGTCGACGATCGGCAGGCGCGAGTGGTCGTCGCGGCGGTCGAGGGCGAGGGAGGCGAGGGCGCGGCCGACCATGTGAGAGGGCCCGACACCGTTGCCGGTGTAGCCGGCGG
>DASWMG010000131.1:0-10820 GCA_036399875.1 Solirubrobacterales bacterium | reverse complement strand
CACCGTGCCGCTGCGCTTCGACAACGTGCCGCCGGGGGTGTCCTTCAAGGCGGCGCCCGAAGAGGGCGATGGCCTTCCGGACGCCGTCCAGGCCGACGTCGCCGACGCGCATTCCGGACCCGTCGCCGGTGAGATCGTCTACCGCCGGCTCGACCAACAGGGATGGACCGAGCTGCCGACCAAGTTGACCCCAGGGCCCGCGTCTGGAACGGCGCGGATCACCGCCCGTCTGCCGAGCGACCTCGGTCCTGGCACCTACCTCTTCCGCGCCGACGCGCGTGACGCGGCCGGCAACGTTGCCTCGAGTACGCGGCGCGCCGATGGCAGTGAGATGGCGTTGCGCAAGGTTCCCCCGCCGCCGGCTGCCCTCTCGGCTTCGCGCCCCATCGAGGACACCGCGGCCGCGGCGACGCGAAAGACGCGGCTCTTCGCGCACCTGCGCTGGCGCGGACGGCGCGGCGAAAGCATCAGCGTCCCCTTCGCCGCTCGCGCAAGGGTCGTCGGCCGCCTCGTGACCGCCGAGGGAGTCGGTCTGGCGCGGCGGCGGGTGCAGGTTGTCTCGCGGCCCTCGCGGGGATCTCTCGCCAGGCGGCGCGTCGACGTCGTCGAGACGGGAGCGCACGGTCGCTTCGCTCTGCCGCTCGCCGCGGGGACTTCGCGGCGCATCACGGTCGCCTTCGCCGGCGACGAGGCCTTTGGCGCCTCCCGCCGGGCCGCGCTGGCGCTGCGCGTTCGCGGCAGCCTCTCGCTCGCCGCCTCTCCCCGTCAGCTCGCGACGGGCGAGTCGGTCGCGCTCAGGGGCCGGGTGCGGGCCCAGGGGGCGCCGCTGCCACGGCGCGGCAAGCTGGTCGCGATCCAGTACTTCGAGGACGCCGCGCGGCGCTGGCGGCCGGTGCTGGTCGTCCGCAGCGACCACGACGGTCGTTTCCGCGCCAGCTACCGCTTCCGCTATGTCAGCGGCGTGGCGCGGATTCGGCTGCGGGCCGTCGCGCTTGCCGAGGAGCGCTGGCCCTACGCCCCGGGCGCCTCGCGGCCGGTCGTCGTCCAGGTGAGCGGGATGCCGTAGGGTTCGCACGATGTCGCAGGCAACCCTCCAGACCAGCGCCGGGGCGATCGTCATCGAGCTGCACGACGAGGACGCGCCGAAGACCGTCGAGAACTTCCGCAAGCTGGCGGGCGACGGCTTCTACGACGGGCTTGTCTTCCACCGGGTGATCCGCGACTTCATGATCCAGGGAGGCTGCCCGGAAGGCACCGGCACCGGCGGCCCCGGCTACACCTTCGAGGACGAGATCAACGAGCACAAGATCGTGCGCGGGGCGCTGGCGATGGCAAACGCCGGCCCCAACACGAACGGCTCGCAGTTCTTCATCGTCACCACCGAGTCGGCACCCTGGCTCGACGGCAAGCACACGGTCTTCGGACGGGTGGTCGACGGCATGGACGCCGTCGACGCGATCGAGGCGACCGAGACGGACGCCGGCGACCGCCCGCGCGAGCCGCAGACGATCGAGCGCGTCGAGCTCTCCGACTGACGGTCGCAAGGACCAGACCCGAGCTTCCATTCGAAGCGGAGGGGGTGGCCTGTGCTAGAGCTTGCGGCGAAACACCGGATTCCTCCGGCCGCCGACCATGCCAGTGCTGCTCTATGACAACCCTGTTTCCGGCAACTGCTACAAGGTCCGCCTGATCCTCACGCTGCTCGGGATCGAGTTTGAGCGCCGGGAGCTTTCCGTCGTCGACCACTCAGACCGAGGTGCCACGCTTGGGGGCCTCAGCCCATCGCTCAACGTGCCGACCGTCGTTCTCGAGGACGGTCGCCCCCTCGCCGAGTCCAACGCGATCCTTTGGTACTTCGGCGACGGAACGAACTACCTGCCCGACGACCCCTACGCGCGCGCCCAGGTGCTCCAATGGATGTTCTTCGAGCAGTACAAGCACGAGCCAGGGATCGCCGTCGTCCGCTTTTGGGTTTCTATCTCCGAGAACCCTCCGTCGGAGGCCGAGGTCGAGACACGGCGTGTGGCAGGACATGCAGCGCTCGCCGTGATGGAGCGGTATCTAACCGACCACGAGTACTTCGTGGGCGAGTGCTTCACGATTGCCGACGTCGCCCTCTACGCCTACACCCACGTTGCCCCTGAGGGCGGCTTTGACCTCGAGCTGTATCCAGCAATACGCGCATGGCTCGAGCGAGTCGCATCTCAACCTGGGATCGTCCCGATGACCGCTTGAGCGACCGTCGTCGCCAGCAGGAGGCGTGCTGGCAGAATCACGGCCATGTCGCAAGCGGATCGCAAGCTCGACGCGGTCGGCCTCGTTGCCGAGTTGCACCGACGGCAGGGTGAGATGTACGCGGGCGGCTCGACGGCTCCGGTGGCCGAGCTACTGGCAGAGGACATCGCCTGGCACGTGCCAGGCCAGAGCCCGATAGCCGGAGATCATCGCGGGGTGCCGCAGATAATCGACTACTTCCAAAAGCGCCGCAGGCTCATGAATTCCACGATGCGCATGCACCCCGGCGAGGTCATCAGCGAAGGCGATGCAGTGGTGCAGTTCGTCGGGGGGAGTGCCGTGGCAAATGGCGAGCATGTCTCCTGGCGGACGATTGGCATTTACCGCGTCGACGTTGCGCACGGGTGGATTCGCGAGGCATGGCTCGTTCCGCTCGACAGGGAGGCGTTCGACCGGATCTGGTCTGGTCTGCGATGAGCAACGGCCAGCGTTTCGGACCGGTCAATCCGGGTTCGAGGAACGCGTCTAACGGAGGGGGTGGGATTCGAACCCACGAGACGCCTTACGACGCCTAACGGCTTTCAAGGCCGCCGCATTCAACCGCTCTGCCACCCCTCCGGCATAGGGCGCTTGCCGGTGCACACACGCCCCTGCGTCGATGCTAGCCGCAAATCTATGGACGTAAAGGCGTGGAGCACTAAGGCGGCTTAGTGATTGGATTGAGCGATGCGACGCCTGCTCGTCTTCACCTCGGCCATCGTCTTCTTCGACGTCGCCTTCTACGCGGCGATCGCGCCGCTGCTCCCCGACTACGTGCACGAGTTCGGGCTCAGCCACGCCGAGGCCGGGGTGCTCGCCGCCGCCTACGCGGCCGGGACCCTGGCCGCCTCGCTTCCGGCGGGCTTCGTCGCCGGGCGAGTCGGACCGCGGCGGACGGTGATCGCGGGACTGCTGCTGCTCGGCGGCTCCAGCGTCGTCTTCGGCTTCGCCGAGTCGGTCGTGCTGCTCGACTGCGCCCGCTTCGCCCAGGGCATCTCCGGCGCGCTGATCTGGTCGGGGGCGCTCACCTGGCTGATCAGTACCGCGGCTCCGGAGCGGCGCGGCGCGGTGATCGGGACGGCGCTCGGCACCGCCGTCGCGGGTGCCCTGGTCGGGCCTATCTTCGGCGCGGTCGCCGCCGAAGTCGGGACGGAGGCGACCTTCGGCGCCGTTTTCGCGCTCACGGTGGTCCTGGCCGTCATCGCGGCGCAACTCCCCGACGTCGAGGCGCCGGAGCAGCAAACGCTGAGCGAAGTCTTCGACGCGATGCTGAGCAGGCCGATCGTCACCGCCACCCTCTTCGTCGCCATCCCCTCGCTGATGTTCGGCGCGGTCGAGGTGCTGGTCCCTCTGCGCATCGACGAGCTGGGTGGAGGGCACGCCGCCATCGCCGGCGGCTTCATCGCCGCCGCCGCGCTCGAGGCCGGACTCGCCCCGCTCGTCGGCCGCTACTCGGACCGCACCGGGCGCCGGGTGCCCTTCGTGGTGGGGATCGGGGTTTGCGCCTGCTCGATGCTGGCGATCGCCGGCGCCGGGGCGCTGGTCCCGATTCTCGGTGCGCTCATCCTCGGCTCGCTCGGGGCGGGTATCTGCTTCACGCCGGCGCTGACGACCCTGTCGGAAACAGCGGAATCGAGTCGCCTCCACCAGGGGTTCGCGGCCGGTCTCTCGAACATGGCGTGGGCGGCGGGCCAGATGTTCGGCGCCGTGGCCGGGGGGGCCGCCGCCAGCGCCGCCGGCTACGAGGCGCCGAGCGTCGCGATCGCCGTCCTGCTCGTGATCACCGCCGCCTACGCCTACCGGGTCCTTCCGCCGCCGCTCGCCCGCCCGCCGGGCGGGGCGCTCTCCACCGACGACGTCCTGCCGGCGGAGGAGGTGCGGCCGGCCGAGGGGTAGGTTTCCCGCATGGCCAGCGCCTGGCGCAACTGGGCCGGGGACCAGGAGTGCCGCCCAGCACAAATCCTGGCCCCCCGCGATCGCGACGAGTTGACCGCCGCCGTCGCCGAGGCGGCGGCCGTGGGAAAGGCGAGCGTGCTCGGCGCGGGTCATTCCTTCACCGGCACGGCTCTGACCGACGGCGTGGCGATCGATGTCGGGGCGCTGAGCGGCGTCATCGACGCCGATCCGTCCTCCGGTCTGGTCGAGGTGGGCGCCGGCACGGTGCTCGCCGACCTCAACCGCGAGCTCGATCGGCTCGGGCTGGCGATGGAGAACCTCGGTGACATCGACCGCCAGACGGTCGCGGGTGCGATCTCGACCGGGACTCACGGCACCGGCGTCCGGTTGCCGAACCTCTCCGCGCAAGTCGAGGCCGTCGAGCTGGTCACCGCGGGGGGAGAAGCACGGAAGATCGGCGACGCCGAGCCCGAGCTGCTGCGCGCCGCCCGGATCGGGCTCGGGGCGCTCGGCGCGATCGCGGCGGTGACCCTGCGCTGCGTCCCCGCCTTCGCGCTGCGGCGGGTGGACGCGCCGCGCCCCCGCGAGCAGGTGCTCGACGACTTCGAGCGCCAGGCGGCTGCCCACGACCACTTCGAGCTCTTCACCTTCCCCTACTCCGACTCGGCGCTGACGATCGAGCGCAACCGGGTCGAGGGAGCGCCGCCGCCGCGTCGCGCCCGCGCGGCGCGGTTCAACGAGGTGGTTCTGGAGAATTGGGCGCTCGGCTCGCTCGCCGCCACGGGCAAGCGCTTCCCGGCGGCGATCCCGGCGCTCTCACGCCTCGCCGGTCGGCTCGCCTCGGGCAGCAGCCGGACCGAAGCGAGCCACCGGATCTTCGCCAGCGAGCGGCGCGTCCGCTTCACCGAGATGGAGTACGGCGTGCCGCGCGAGCACGGGCCCGAGGCGGTGCGGCGGACGATCGAGTGGGTGCGGCGCGATCGCTATCCGGTCTTCTTCCCGATCGAGGTCCGCGTCGCGAGAGGGGACGATGCCCTGCTCAGCCCGTCCCACGAACGCGATACCGCCTACGTCGCCGTCCACCAGTACCGCGGCATGGAGTGGCGCCCCTACTTCGAGGCGGTGGAGGGGATCATGCGCGAGTACGGCGGTCGGCCGCACTGGGGCAAGCGCCATTTCCAGACCGCCGCCACCCTGGCCCCGCTCTACCCCGAGTGGGATCGCTTCCAGGCGGCCCGCGACGAGCTCGATCCCGGCCGCGTCTTCACCAACGAGTACGCGGAACGGGTGCTGGGTTAGCGGGTCAAAGGAACGCCTTTCCCTCGCCGCGGTAGGTGGGGACGGCGTCGACGACCTCACCGCCCTCGACGAGGTGGAGGAGGTCGAAGCGCTCGCACAGCTCCCCCGCCTTGGCGTGGCGGAAGTAGACCCGGTCGCCGACCTCCAGCTCGCCGGCGGCCGGGCCGAGCAGCGGGGTCTGCACCTCGCCGGCGCCCTCCTCGGCGTCGAGGCGCAGGTCGTCCGGCAGCCAGGGGGAGGGCAGCCGCGCCGGATCGCCGCTGCCCGAGGCGAGGTAGCCGCCGCCGAGCGCGGTGGCGATCCCGGGCGCCGGCTTGCGGACGACCGGCAGCGCGAAGCCCGCGGCGGGGGTGAGCGAGAAACGGCTGTAGTGGTCGAAGAGGGTCGGCGCGTAGAAGCCCGAGCCAGCGGCGAGCTCGGTGACGACCTGCTCGGAGCCGGTCAGCTCGAGGCTGCCCGTGCCGCCGCCGTTGACGATTTCCAGCGGCGCGACCTCGCGCACCGCGGCGACGATCGCCGCGCGCCGCTCGGCCAGCTCGGCGGCGGAGCGCCGCTGCATCCAGCGGATCGCGGCGCCGCGCAGGCGCCGGTCGGGCGGCGAGTCGCCGACGCCGGCGATCTGACCCTCGTAGGCCATCAGCGCCGCCAGCTCGAGCTGCGGGCGCCGCTCGATCTCGCGCGCCAGCTCGACCGCCTGCCCGACGGTGTGGACGGGCGAGCGCTTCGGCCCGGCCTTGAGCCGCCCGCCGAACGCCCACCAGCTCGCGTCGACGTCGATGCAGACGCGGACCGGCGGCGCGCCGGCGCCGAGCACGGCCTCGATCGCGTCGAGGTGCTCGCGGCAGTCGACCATCACGATCGGCGCCCCCTCGGGGTTGGCGGCCGAACGCAGCGCCAACTGGCCGAGCGCCTCGGTGTCGACCGTCGGGTAGGCGAGCAGCAGGTCCTCGAAGCCCTGCTCGGCCAGCCACAGCGTCTCGGGCAGGGTGAAGGTCATCAGGCCCGCGAAGCGCTCGTCGCTGTCCAGGGCCCGCTCGATCGTCGCCCGGCAGCGCAGCGACTTGGTGGCGACGCGAATCGGCTTGCCCGCCGCCCGCTCCACCATCGCCGCCGCGTTGGCCGCCATCGCGTCGAGGTCGACGAAGGCGAATGGCGCCTCGACCTCGGCGAAGGTCTGCTCGTAGCGGGCGTGCGACTGCTCGGCGGCGGCGCTCACGGCCACGAGCCTAGCTCCGCCGCATCCCGGAGCCGGCGCTATCGTTTTCCGGACCCGGAGAGGTGGCCGAGTGGCTGAAGGCACTCGCCTGCTAAGCGAGTAGGGGGCGCAAGCTCTCTCGAGGGTTCGAATCCCTCCCTCTCCGCTGCCGGCGATCGCTTAGACGAGGCGCGAGCGCACGACGACCCGCGCGCCGTGTGCCGGGATCATCGTCACGTTGCGGTGCAGGGCGCGCTCGGGCTCCGGCTCGGCAGCCTCGAGATCGAGGCGGCGCGCCATCGCCTCCAGTACGACACGCTGCTCGGCCATCGCCAGCGCCGCGCCGAGGCAGCGGCGGATGCCGCCGCCGAAGGGGATCCACTCGTAGGTGCCCGGCTTGCGGCCGAGCCAGCGCTCGGGCCGGAACTCGAAGGGCTCGGGATAGAGGTCCTCGCGGTGGTGGACGAGGAGGATGCTCATGCTCACCGGGCTGTCCGCCGCGACCCCGTACTCGCCGAGCCGCCACGGACGCTTGACGCGGCGCCCGACCATCGGGATCCCCGGGCGCACGCGCATCGCCTCGACGATGGTTGCCTCGACCGCCTCGGCGGCGTCCGCGCCGGAGCGGACCGCCTCGCGCAGGCGCTCGTGGGCGTCCGGGGCGCGGACCAGGCGCTCCCAGGCCCAGGCGAGCGAGTTGGCGGTCGTCTCGTGACCGGCCAGGACCAGCGTGAGCAGCTCATCGCGCAGTTCTTTGTCGCTCATCGCCTCGCCCTCCTCGGTGCGCGCCTGGAGGAGCAGCGAGAGGATGTCGCGGCGCTCGTCGAGGTCGCCCGCGCTCCGGCGCTCTTCGATGATCGGGTAGGTCGCCCGGTCGAGGAACTGGATCGCGAGCCGCATCGGGCCGATCGCCTCGTCGCGGCCGATGTTGATCAGCTCGCCGATCTGGGCGGTCGGCAGGGTCGAGGCGGTCGTCAGCCGGCGGATCGTCGTGCGCAGCCGATGCTCGGCGGTGCCGCGCCGCGGCGTGCCCTCGATTCCGAAGATGCCGGCCATGATCACGTCGAGCGTGATCGCCTGCATGCGCGGCGCCAGGGCGAAGGCCTCGCCGATGGGCCAGCCATCGATCTCGCGTTCGGTGGCGTCGGCGATCATCTGCGTGTACTGCTCGATCGCCTCGCCGTGGAAGGGCGGCAGCAGCAGTTTGCGCTGGCGCATGTGGCGCGCCCCGACCGCGGTCAGCACCGAGTTCGGGCCGACGATGGGGACCAGCGGCGACTCGCCGGTCAGCGAAGGCGCGTTCTCCGGTTTGGCGGTGAAGAGCGAGCGGACGTGGTCGGGATGGCTGGTGATGACCGGGCGGCCCGGGATCACCCCCTCCATCCGGAAGACTTCGCCAAGCTCGCGGCGGGCGCGGAAGACGAACTCGATCTGGCGCTGGTTGAAGCGCAGGGTCTGCAGCAGGCGGGGCTGGGCGATCGCCGGCGGCTCGGGCAGGCTCGCCGCTTCGCCGGCGTCGATCGGGCCGGCGGGAGAGGGAGGCGCCTCGCCGACGAGCCCGGCTTTCGGCGCCGGCTCGACCGCTGCGGTTGAGGCCTCGGCCCTCACCAGGTGAGTGTCGTGCAGGGCGCGACGGACCGCACGTGCATCGGTCACACAACCTCTACATTCAGAGCTAGATGTACGGGCGGCGTACCAAGATCATCGCGACGGTCGGTCCGGCCAGTTGGGGCGACGACGTCCTGCCGAAGCTGATCGAGGCCGGCGCCGACGTCCTGCGCCTCAACTTCTCTCACGCCGACCGCGACCGGCACGCGCGCACGATCGAGGCGATCCGCGCAGCCGCCCAGCAGGTCGGCCGCGAGGTGGCGATTCTCGGCGACCTGCCCGGGCCGAAGCTGAGGATCGGCGAGCTGCGCGGCGACGTCGCCGAGCTGCAGACGGGGATGCACGTGCAGCTGACGCCGCGCGAGATCGAAGGCGACGACCAGACGATCCCGGTCGAGTGGCCCGGCGTCGCCCAGCTGCACGAGGACGAGCTGGTCTACCTCGCCGACGGCGCGATCCGTCTACGGGTGAGCGAGCCCGAGGGCGGCGGGCGCATGGACGACGGCGGCGTCGACTGCGAGGTCGAGGTCGGCGGCACGCTCTCTTCCCACAAGGGGATGAACATCCCGGGCGCGACGGCGGCGACCGGGACCACCGACGAGGACCTCGGCTGGGTCGAGTTCGCGGTCGAGCACGGCGCCGACCTGCTCGCCGTCTCCTTCGTCTCCGCGGCGACGGACCTGGACCCGGTGGCGGCGCGGCTGCGCGCCCTCGGCGCCGACCAGCCGCTGATCGCGAAGATCGAGAAGCGGCAGGCGGCCGACAACGCGGAGGAGATCGTCGCGGCGGCGACCGGCGGCATCATGGTCGCGCGGGGCGACCTCGGGATCGAGCTGCCCCTCGCCGAGGTCCCGGTCGTGCAGAAGCGGCTGATCCGCTGCGCGGGCCGGCGCTCCAAGCCGGTGATCACCGCGACGCAGATGCTTGCCTCGATGGTGACCGAGCGGCGCCCGACCCGGGCCGAGGTGACCGACGTCGCCAACGCGATCTACGACGGCACCGACGCCGTGATGCTCTCCGAGGAGACGGCGATCGGTCGCCACCCGGTCGAGGCGGTGAAGACGATGGACCGGATCGCGCGCGCCACCGAGCCCGACCTGCCCTATGGCGAGTGGCTCTTCGGCCGCACCGACCAGGCGACCCAGGACGTCGCCGACTCGGTCGCGCAGAGCGCGGTCGGGGCGGTCTACCGGCTCAACCTGGCGGCGCTGGTGGTGCCGACCACGAGCGGCCGAAGCGCCCGCCTGGTCGCCGCGCACCGGCCGAAAGTGCCGGTGCTGGCGGTCTCGCCGCGGCTTGACACCGTGCGCCGGCTCAGCCTCCTGTTCGGCGTGACCGCTGTGCACGCCGAGCACGAGGCCGACATCCGCGAGGTGCTCGAACACTGCGCCGAGCTGGCCGCCCGCCATGGGATCGCCGAGTCCGGCGAGCTGATCGGCATCGTCGCGGGGCTGCCCGACCACGGGCTGGGGACGAACCTCTTCGAGGTGCATAGAGTGCCCTGATGGTCCGACTCGAGCGCGACGGAGACCTGGCAGTTGCCAGCTTCGACAGCCCGCCGCTGAATCTCTTCGACAAAGCGATGTTCGAGGGGCTGAAGGAGGCGGTCGAGGCGGTCGAGTCCGAGCCGCCGCGGGCGCTCCTGTTCCGCGCCGAAGGGCGCGCGGTCTCCGGCGGGGTGGACGTTCACGAGTTCGACGGGCTGACGCCGGAGGAGGGGAGCCGGCTCTGGGACGAGCTGATCGGGCTGGTCGAGCGGGTCGAAGGGCTGCCGCTGCCGGTCGTGTTCGCCGCCCACGCCCTGACCCTGACGGCGGCCTTCGAGCTGGCGCTCGGCTGCGACCTGATCGTTGCCGCCCGGTCGGCAAAGTTCGGCCTGGTCGAGAAAGTGGTCGGCCTGACGCCCTCGATGGGCGGGACGCAGCGCCTCGCCGAGCGCGCGGGCAGCGGCCGGGCGCGCCACTTCGTGATGAGCGGCGAGCTCTTCGGAGCGGAGGAGATGGAGCGCTGGGGCGTCGTCAACCTGGTCTGGGACGACGAGGGCTTCGACGACCGCGTCCGTGCCTACGCGGGGGAGCTGGCGGCCGGGCCGACCAAGGCCCATGCGATGACCAAGCGGATCCTGCGCCGCTACCGCGAAGGCGGCATCCCGGCGGCGGACGAGACGGTGCGCACCGAGGCGGCCGACCTCTTCGCGACCGAGGACCTGAAGGGCGCGGTCAAGACCTTCCTCGACCAGGGCCCCGGCAACGCCACCTTCGAGGGCCGCTGATCCCAGCGGCCCGACCCGCCGACCCCTAGAATCCCCGCTTCGGGGTCAGCGCCCCGCTCCCGCGCCTGTAGCTCAGTTGGATAGAGCGTCGGTCTACGAAACCGAAGGTCACAGGTTCGAATCCTGTCAGGCGCGTTCCGCTGCTTGCCTTCGGGGGCCGCGCTTTTCCCGCCGCAGAGCCGATTGCGCGGCTTCCGCATAATTCGGCATTCCGCTCACTTCTGGACGATTCCGGGCCGTTCCGCAGCGTCGTGGTCACATCTTGGTCTCATTTTT